>NZ_JBEXZD010000099.1:0-32252 GCF_040628575.1 Streptomyces sp. NPDC006393 | reverse complement strand
CCACGGACAGGGCCGTCTCCGACTGGGCCCGCGGCAAGAAGGCCCTGGTCATCGGCGCCGGCTCGATGTCGTCGCTGGCCGCCGCCACGCTGGCGCGCGCCGGGGTCGCCGAGATCGTGATCGCCAACCGCACCCAGGAGCGCGCCGAGCGCCTGGCGCGGATCCTCACCGAGGGCGACGACACGGACGTGCTGGCCCGCGCGGTACCGATGAACGCGGTGCCGGCCGAGCTGACACGTGCCGACGTCGCCGTCTCCTGCACCGGCGCGACCGGACTGGTCCTGACCGCCGAGTCGATCGCCGCCGCGGTCGAGGGCCGCACCGGCGCGCCCGCCACGGAACGCGACGGCGAGCGCCCCGGCGGCGAGAGCCCGGCCGAGGACGCCGGGGAGCGCCGTACGGCCGTGAAGACGGACGTACGCGAGACCCCGCTGCCGCCCGCCACCGTCGGCGCCGAGGAGGGCTGCCCGCTCGACCTGGCCTCCGTGGAGCCCGGCTTCTCGCTGCTGGGCGAGTCCGCCGTCGCGGGCATCGACGCGGCCACCCTGGAGCAGCACGGCACCTGGGTGGACAACGGCACCGTGGACCGCCGGGAGCCCGCCGAGCGGGTCGTCGAGGCCGACGCCGAGCTGATCACCGCGCTCGCCGCGACCGTCGCCACCGTCGGCCGCGTCCCCGAGCTGCGCAGGCCCGAGCCGGTCGCCGTGGTGCCGCGCCCCGAGCCGGTGCTGTTCCTGCTGGACCTGGCCATGCCGAGGGACGTCGACGCGGCCGTGCACCGGCTGGCCGGGGTGCGCCTGGTGGACATCGAGTCCCTGGCGGAGGCCTCCGCGGACGCGCCGATGGCGGCCGACGTCGACCAGGTCCGCCGCATCGTCGCGGGCGAGGTCGCGGACTTCGCGGCGGCCCAGCGGGCGGCGCACATCACGCCCACCGTCGTCGCCCTGCGCACCATGGCCGCCGACGTCGTGGCCAGCGAGATCGCCCGCCTGGAAGGGCGGCTGCCCGGCCTGGACGGCAAGCACCGGGCGGAGATCACGCAGACCGTGCGGCGCGTCGTCGACAAGCTGCTGCACGCGCCGACCGTCCGGGTCAAGCAGCTCGCGGCGGAGCCCGGCGGCGCCGGGTACGCGGACGCGCTGCGCACCCTGTTCGACCTCGACCCGGAGACGGTGGCCTCCGTCTCCCGGGCCGACGAGGCCGACGAAGACTCCGAGAAGAACGGCAAGAACCGAGGGCCGGCATGAGTACCAAGGCACTGAAGCTGGGGACCAGGCGAAGCAAGCTCGCCATGGCCCAGTCCGGGCAGGTGGCGGACGCCGTGAGCCAGGTGACCGGACGGCCCGTCGAGCTCGTCGAGATCACCACCTACGGCGACGTCTCCCGCGAGCACCTGGCGCAGATCGGCGGCACGGGCGTGTTCGTCGCGGCGCTGCGCGAGGCGCTGCTGCGGGGCGAGGTGGACTTCGCGGTTCATTCGCTCAAGGACCTGCCCACCACGCAGCCCGACGAGCTGGTCCTGGCCGCGATACCCGAGCGCGAGGACCCGCGTGACGTGGTCGTCGCCCGGGACGCGCTGAAGTTCACCGACCTGCCCCGCGGGGCGCGCATAGGCACCGGCGCGCCGCGCCGCATGGCCCAGCTGAACGCGTACGCCCGCGCCCACGGCCTGGACATCGAGACGGTCCCGATCCGGGGCAACGTCGACACGCGCATCGGATACGTCCGCGGCGGCGAGCTGGACGCGGTCGTGCTGGCCGCGGCCGGCATGAACCGGATCGGCCGCAGCGACGAAGTGACCGACTTCCTGTCGGTCGACACGGTTCTGCCCGCCCCCGGCCAGGGGGCCCTGGCGATCGAGTGCACCGCGGGCAACGCGGAACTCCTCGCCGCGCTCGCCCAGCTCGACGACCCGTTCACGCGGGCCGCCGTGACGGCCGAGCGGTCACTGCTCGCCGCCCTGGAGGCCGGTTGCAGCGCCCCTGTGGGCGCCTTGGCCGACCTTCTGGCCGACGGGCAGATTGTCAAGGAAATGCGCCTGCGCGGCGTCGTCGGTACGACCGACGGCTCCACGCTGGTGCAGCTGTCCACCACCGGTCCCGTGCCCCGGACGCACGACGATGCGATGGCGTTCGGTCGCGAACTCGCCACCGAGATGCTCGCCCAGGGCGCGGCCGGTCTGATGGGGGAGCGAGCACATTGAGCCCCACCACCCTTCCTGCCGCCGGTCCGGAGCACGGGCACGTCACCTTCCTCGGTGCCGGACCCGGGGATCCGGGACTGCTGACACTGCGCGCCGTCGAGGCGCTGGCGAACGCGGACGTCCTCGTCGCCGAGCACGAGGTGCTCGACGTCGTGCGCACGCACGCCCGCCAGGGCGTCGCCGTCGTGCACACGGACACGGATCCCTCGTCGGACCCTGTTCCGGGCACGGGCACACCCCAGCTGACGGTTGTTGACAGCACGTCAACAACCGTCGGGGTCCCCGCGGTGCGGGATGCCGCACATCTTGTCATGGAGGCCGCGCGGGGCGGCAGGCGGGTCGTCCGTGCGGTGTCCGGGGACCCGGGACTTGATACGGACGCCGCCGCCGAAATGCTCGCCTGCGCGGCGGCCGGGGTGCCCTTCGAGGTCGTCCCCGGCATCGCGACCGCCGTCGGCGTGCCCGCGTACGCCGGTGTGCCGCTGCGCGACGCCGAGGGCACCGACGTACGGTTCGTCGACGCCCGCACCGCCTCCGACCGCTGCTGGACGGAGGTCGGCGCCTCGGACGGCACGGTCGTCGTGTCCACGACGCTGGACTCGGTGGCCGCGGCGGCCGGCGAGCTGGTCTCCGCGGGCCGCAAGCCGGACACCCCGATGACGGTCACCGTCGCCGGTACGACCACCCGCCAGCGCACCTGGAGCGCCACCCTCGGCACGGTCGCGCAGACCCTGAAGCAGGCCAAGGTCCTGCCGTCCCCGGACGGCGGCCGGCCGGTGATAGCGGTGGTCGGTGAGAGCAGCGCCGCCGCGCGGCGCGACCAGCTCTCCTGGTTCGAGTCCAAGCCGCTGTTCGGCTGGAAGGTGCTCGTGCCGCGCACCAAGGAGCAGGCCGCGTCGCTCTCCGACCAGCTGCGCTCCTACGGCGCCGTACCGCACGAGGTGCCCACGATCGCCGTGGAGCCGCCGCGCACGCCCCAGCAGATGGAGCGCGCGGTCAAGGGCCTGGTCACCGGCCGCTACGAGTGGATCGCGTTCACGTCGGTCAACGCGGTCAAGGCGGTCCGCGAGAAGTTCGAGGAGTACGGCCTGGACGCCCGCGCCTTCGCGGGCATCAAGGTCGCGGCGGTGGGCGACCAGACGGCCAGGGCCCTGATCGCCTTCGGCGTGAAGCCCGACCTGGTGCCGAGCGGCGAGCAGTCGGCCGCCGGCCTCCTGGAGGACTGGCCCCCGTACGACCCGGTCTTCGACCCGATCGACAGGGTCTTCCTCCCACGCGCCGACATCGCCACCGAAACCCTGGTGGCGGGCCTGATCGAGCTGGGCTGGGAGGTCGACGACGTCACGGCGTACCGGACCGTGCGCGCCTCGCCGCCTCCGGCGGAGACCCGCGAGGCGATCAAGGGCGGCGGCTTCGACGCGGTCCTGTTCACCTCGTCCTCCACGGTCCGCAACCTCGTCGGCATCGCGGGCAAGCCGCACAACGTCACGGTGATCGCCTGCATCGGCCCGGCGACCGCCAAGACGGCCGAGGAGCACGGCCTGCGCGTCGACGTCATGGCCCCGGAACCGTCGGTCCACAAGCTGGCGGAGGCGCTGGCCGACTTCGGCATGAAGCGTCGCGCGGCGGCCCTGGAGGCCGGCGACCCGGTGACCCGTCCGAGCGAACGGCGACCGGGGGCGCGGAGGCGTCGCTCCACGACCTGAGGTGAGTTTCGAAGCGGTTGGAGCGCCCTCGCGGGACGCTCCAACCGCTTTTCAGCGCCCGGCCGCGGCGTACGGCAGGAAGGTCGCCCAGGCGGTGGGGCGAACGGTCCGTCGGGCTGAATCACGGCAGCCTCGCGCGGGTGACGATCTTCCCCGGCCCCTGTGCACTGGGGGCGGGAAGGCATTCCGCCTGTACGTCCGTGAAGCTGTGTCGGTGTGTGAGTTCGGCCTGTGCCTCTGAGGGATGGCACCAGCGGTCGACTACGGCATCGTCCGTCCTCGAATCGCCCTCAAAAAACCCCGGCGACCCGGGCCGTGTCAACGTGTACCCGCTCCCCGACCTCAAGGACATGGCATCGAGGAACAGGTGCCGTCTGAGTACGCGTACTCAGACGGGCTGGTGGCTGATACGGATGGGTCCCTCGACGCAGCGTTACTACTGTGCTTCTCGACCACCGCAGTCTTGCGGTCGCGCGTTTACAGGATCTCGGCGACGTACGGCGAGACACGGGGGAGGGGCCACGCATGGCGTGGGACGAGTGGGAGCAGCTCAAGGCCGCGGCGGCCGAACGGCACTCCACACGGATGCAGCTCAACCAGCTTCCCGGCGACCAGAACGGGACGAGTTCGACCGGTAGCGGCGCTTCCGGCAGGCTCCGGTCCGACAAGAAGGCGTGGTCTACGGCCGGCCAGGGCGTGGGGAACCTGCGGGACAACATCGGCAAGGCGCTGACGAAGCTGGAGCACGGCACGGCAGGGCTCGGCAAGGCTTCCGGGTCTTCGACCGCGGCGGCCCAGAAGAGCGTGTACGACTCCTGGGAACGCCGCGTGAAGGACATCAGCCAGCTGTGCAACGGGGTCGCCGGCGTGCTGGAGAAAGTGGGAAATGACCAGCTCAAGACCGATGAGGCCATTAGGGCCGAGATCGCTGGGCTGAAGGTCCACTCCGAGGACACGTCCGCCGCCGGTGGCACGGCCAAGGGCCGGTGATCCGGACACATGGACCTCAAGAAACTCCAGGCCATCAACCCCTCTGAGTACGCTGACGCAGCGGACGGGTACCGCGCGATCAGTGACATGGCCGACGCGGCCAAGGACCGCATCGACAAGCAGATCACCAAGGTCATGCAGAAGGCCAACGAGGGCGAGGCGGCCGACGCGGCGCAGAAGCAACTGGCCAAGCTTTCGCAGAACTTCCACTACACCCAGGTCGAATGCGGCCTGATCAGCGGAGCACTCAATGGTTTCTCGTCCGAGATCGCCGCCCCGCGGCGCCGCCTGATCGAGGCACTCGATGACGCGAAGGCGCTGTCGTACGCCGTTGACGCAAACGGCAGCGTCGTTTACCCCGCCGGTGGCGAGAACGAACTGACCGGAGAGAAGATCGCCGGCGGAACGGTCACCGGGTTCAACGGCATCTACAGCCGCGGACCCGGCCCGGACATGACCGGCCTGCGCAGCCCCAACCCGAACCGTGCGAAGGCCCAGGACATCGCCGACCGCATCGCCCACGCTGTGCAGGAAGCCACGGAGATCGACGACCGCTACAGCAAGGCGTTGGAGAAGCTCAAGGCAGCCCCGGGGCTGACGGTCGACACCAAGACGTGGACGGACGTGGCCGCCGATGCCGACGCGGTGAGTTCGGCCGCGACCGAGTACATCAAGGAGCACATTCCGCTGGACAAGTCGCCTGCCGACTGCAAGAAGTGGTGGGACAGCCTCAGCGATGAGCAGCGCGATGAGTACAAGCGGGCTTTTCCGGAGATCATCGGCAACCTGGACGGCATTCCGTCCGATGTCCGGGACGAGGTCAACCGCGAGAATCTGGACATTCTGATCGGCAAGCTCTCCGGTGAGGACGGCGAAAGGGCCAAGACTCAGCTGGACGCTCTCAAGAGCATCCAGCTGCAACTGCAGGACAACGCCGCGAAGCAACTGGTGGATCCCAAAGAGCCGCCCATGTACCTGTTGGGGATCGGTGACGAGGGACTCGGTCGTGCCATCGTCGCGTTCGGGAATCCCGACAAGTCGAAGAACGTGTCGGCGTATGTTCCCGGTCTCGGTACCGCGCTGGACACCGCCTTCGCGGGCGGCGATGTGAAGCGGGCCTATGACACTGCGGTCGACGCCCGGAACATCGATCCGTCCAGCGCATCCATCGTGTGGCTGGGCTACGACCCACCGCAGCTCGACGCTCCCCTTGACCCTGCCACCTTGGTGTCCGACACGGATGTCATGTCCGCACATGACGCGGAGAAGGGCGCACCGTCGTACAACTCGTTCATGGGCGGACTCGCCGCGACGAACGATCACAAGGACCTGCACCTGGTCGCGATCGGGCACTCCTACGGTTCTCGCCTCGTGGGCGCGGCAACGCAGGAGCCAGGGGGAATCCCCCGAGCCGATGACATCATCCTTGTCGGGAGCCCTGGCACCGGCGTCAACCACGCGGCAGATCTTGGGGTCGGGAAGGACCATGTGTTCGTGGGCGCGGCCGAGAACGACCCCGTCAGCCGCCTGCCTTCGAAGAAGGAGGCCGTGGCCGGCACCGCCGGTTTCTTCGGCGGCGGTCCGGCCGGTGCGTACCTCTTCGGGGACTTCGCAGACCAGGGTGATGATGACCTCTGGTTCGGCAAGGACCCGGCCAGCGAGGCGTTTGGTGCCAGACGCTTCAAGGTGGTGGACGGCCCGATGCCGGTGGTCGACGGGCAGGGACTGACTCCAGCGCACTCCAACTACTTCAACCCGGCCAGGGACAAGGACCCTGTATCCGCTGCCAACATCGCGGCCATCGTCGCGGGCCGACCTGACCTGGTGACCTGGGACAAATACCGATGAAGACTCGTGCTGTGGCCCTCGTGGCGTCAACTCTCATCCTTTCCGGTTGCGGCCTCATCGGGGGCACTGGAGGCGAGGGCGGGAAGTCTGGCGCGGCGAAGGAGACGAACATGAACATGCAGGAAGCGGCCGATCACGCAGAGGGGATCATCGACGCGACCCTCAAGGCGATCAACCCGTCGGTCGAGGTCATGCGGGGGCCGTCGAGTGAGTCCAGCTGCACTGACTTCAAGAACGACGGCACCGGTACCGGGTCGGTGAGCCGTCGACGTTATGTGATGACGATCATCTCGGACGAGCGGCGTGGCGGCTTTCTCGGTGTCGTCGAGCGCTATTGGAAGAAGCAGGGTTACAAGATCACGTCGGTGCGAAACAGTGCCGACATGCCGGCGATCTCCGCGACCGCGCCAGACGGCTTCGAGGTCAGCCTGGAGTTCGGGTACAAGGGGCAGGCCGGCTTCCACGTGACCTCCCCGTGTGTCACCGAGTCGAAGGTCACCGAAGCACCCCGGAAACCCCTGAAGCCGGGTAGCCCGGAGGCCAAGGGGCTTCCCTATATCCACTCAGACTTCTGGTCCGCGTCCACCCCGATCACTTCAGCTTCACCGACGCCGTCACGCTGACTTCCCGTATCCATTGCCGACAGCTGTCGATGAGGCTGCCTGTCCGCTTCACGACCGCAGATGACGAGGTTCCGGCGGCCTCTCAGCGAGGTAGGCGGTGCGCTCGGCCGGGCCGGAGGGTGCTCGGGCGCCGGTGGATACGCACCGCCGCGGCGGTCAGACCAGCGTGGTGATGCAGAACGGGTGGCCGGCAGGGTCGAGGAGGACTCGCCAGCGGTCGGGGGAGGGCTGGTGGTCGGGCTTGGCGGCGCCCAGGGAGAGCAGGCGGGACTCGGCGGCCTCCAGGTCGTCGACGCCCAGTTCGAGGTGGGCCTGCTTCTCCTGGGCGGGGTCCGGCCAGGTGGGGCGGCGGTAGTCGGCGAGGCGGTTGAAGCCCAGGCCGGGCGCGCCCTCCTGGGCGAGGAAGACGAAGTCGTCGGTGGAGAAGGCGACGGGCAGGCCCAGGGCCTCTCCGTAGAAGCGGGCCAGTTCGGCGGGATCGGAGCAGTCGAAGGTGACCGCCGCGTAGCGGAACGTGGGGGCGGAGGCGGTGTTCTCAGTCGTCATGCGCAGGACCGTAGGGCATGACCCGGACAGTTCCGGTCCTCATCCTGACTCGTCCGTGGAAGACTTCCGAGAGTGATCAGTGCCTCCGTCCGTCTGCTCCGGCTGGTCTCCGTGCTGGCCGCCCGGCCGTCGTGGACCTGTGCCGAGCTGGCCGAGCGGATCGGGGTCACCGAGCGCACGGTGCGCCGCGACGTCGCCAGGCTCCGCGAGATCGGCTACGTCGTCGAGTCCGAGCCCGGTCCGTGGGGCGGTTACCGGCTGCGGGCCGGCTCTCGGGTGCCACCGCTGATCCTCGACGACGAGGAGGCCCTCGCCGTGGCCGTGGGGCTGCGCGAGGCGGCGCTGAGCGGTGCCCTCGGCGGTGACCAGGCCGCGCTGTCGGCGCTGCTGAAGCTGCGGCAGGTGCTGCCGCGGCGGATCGCGGACCGGCTGGGCGAGATGGACGCCGCCTTCGTGCACACCCCGAGAGCCAGCGAGCCGCAGATCACGCCCACCATGCTGCTGGAGCTGGCCGCGGCGTGCCGCCGGGGCGAGCGCGCCCGCCTGTCCTACCGCGACGTCCAGGGACGGGCCACCGTCCGGGACGTCGACCCCTACCGTCTCGTCCACACCGGACGCCGTTGGTACTTCGTCGCCCGGGACGTGGCACGCGACCAGTGGCGTACGTTCCGGGCCGACCGCGTCGCGCGGCTGCACCCGACCGGGCAGCCGGTGGAACTGGCCGACCCGCCCGACCCGGCACAACTCGTCTCCCGCTCCACGGCCAACGGCCCCTACCCGCTGAACGCGACGATCCGGCTCCCCCTGCCCATGGACGAGGCGCTGCGAGTGATCCCGGCGACGGTCGGCACGCACCGGCCGGACGGCCCCGACGCCACGATCGTCGACGTCGGAGGACCCGACGCGGACGGGCTCGCCCGGTACCTCCTCGGCCTGGCCGTGCCCCTGCGGGTCCTGGCCCCCGACGCCGTACGCCATGCCCTGGTGCGCCGTACCCGGGAGCTGCTGGAGGCCAACGCGGAGGACGAGGCGTGCGCGGACGACCGACTCGGCGTCGGCAAAGGCACGGGAGCGGCGGGCGTAGCGTAGAGGGCATGACGAAGTACGGATCCTTTCCCGGTACGCGTCCTCGTCGGCTGCGCACCACTCCCGCGATGCGCCGCATGGTCGCCGAGACGCGGCTGCACCCGGCGGACCTGATCCTGCCCGCGTTCGTGCGGGAGGGCGTGAGCGAGCCCGTGCCGATCACGGCGATGCCCGGGGTCGTGCAGCACACACGGGACAGTCTGAAGAAGGCCGCCGCCGAGGCGGTGGAGGCCGGGATCTCCGGGATCATGCTGTTCGGGGTGCCGGAGGAGTCCAAGAAGGACGCCCTCGGGACGGCCGGGACCGATCCGGACGGGATTCTCCAGGTCGCGTTGCGCGATGTGCGGGCCGAGGTGGGGGACGAGCTGCTCGTCATGTCCGACCTGTGCCTGGACGAGTTCACCGATCACGGGCACTGCGGCGTCCTGGACGCCGAGGGCCGTGTCGACAACGACGCCACCCTGGAGCGGTACGCCGAGATGGCCCAGGTGCAGGCCGATGCCGGCGCCCATGTCGTCGGGCCCAGCGGGATGATGGACGGGCAGATCGGTGTCGTCCGTGACGCGCTGGACCAGATCGGGCGCGAGGACGTCGCCATCCTCGCCTACACGGCCAAGTACTCCTCCGCCTTCTACGGGCCCTTCCGGGAGGCCGTCGGCTCCTCGCTGAAGGGCGACCGCAAGACCTACCAGCAGGACCCGGCGAACCTGCGCGAGTCGCTGCGCGAGCTGGCCCTCGACCTGGAGGAGGGGGCCGACATGGTGATGGTGAAGCCCGCCGGTCCCTACCTGGACATCCTCGCCCGGGTCGCCGACGCCGTGGACGTGCCCGTCGCCGCCTACCAGATCTCCGGCGAGTACTCGATGATCGAGGCCGCCGCCGAGAAGGGCTGGGTCGACCGGGACCGGGCCATCATGGAGACCCTGACCGGCATCAAGCGGGCCGGGGCGCGCAACATCCTCACCTACTGGGCCACCGAGGTCGCGCAGAAGCTGCGCTGAACGGTGCCGGGTTCCGCCGGTGCCGGCCGGTCGCCGGCGCACGGGCGCCCCGGGTGCCCCGGGTGCTCCAGGGACCGCGACACCGAGGAGGGGCCCTCGTCCCGCACGCCCTGACCGTCGTGGCAGCCGGTCAGGGCCGCGGAGGCGGTGAGCAGGAGTGCCGTCGCGGCGAGCGGCCGGGCGCGGGTGAGACCGCGGGCCCGGGTGAGGGTGAGCCTGCGGGTGCGGGTGGAGCGTGCGGGCATGGGCATCCCCCGTGGACGAACACGTGACGAACACGAACGGGCCGCGATGACGGGCGGCCGGACGCCCTCAGCTTGATCCCTTCGGGCCTCCCTGCGCCACGGTCGCCCGCGAACGTGGGACGCCGGGACGCCGGCACCGGATGCGACCTGCGGATACGTGTCCGCTGTGGGACACGGGACGGGACGGTCACGGGACGGTGACGGGACGGTCCGGTCCGGGTTCGCCGTCTCGGGCACCATCAAGTCTCCCTGGGAGTTAGGTTGTTGAAGATCAGCCGAATCTGCCAGGGAGACGCCCCATGTCCGGTGATGCCCTCGATCACGACTCCGCCGAGCTGAGGAGGAGGATCGACTCCACCAAGCCGCACCCGGCCCGGGTCTACGACATCTTCCTCGGCGGCAAGGACCACTACCCGGTCGACCGGCAGGCCGCCGCCACGGCCATCGCCAACCATCCCCGCGGCTTCCTCACCGCCCGGCACAACCGGGACTTCCTGCGCCGGGCGGTCACCACACTCGTGGAGAAGGAGGGCATCCGCCAGTTCCTGGACATCGGCACGGGCCTGCCGACCGCACAGAACGTGCACCAGATCGCCCAGCACATCGCCCCCGAGTCACGGGTGGTGTACGTCGACAACGACCCGATCGTGCTGGCGCACGCGCGCGCCCTGCTCACCAGCGGGCCCGAGGGCCGCACCGACTATGTCGACGCCGATCTGCGCGACCCCGGGCGCATCCTGCGGGAGGCGGCGCGGACGCTCGACCTGAGCCGGCCCGTCGCGCTGTGCCTGGTCGCGGTGCTGCACTTCATCGAGGACGATGCGGCCTACGGCATCGTCCGGGAGCTGCTGGACGCGCTGCCCTCGGGCAGCTGGCTCGTGCTGAGCCACCTGGCCGACGACCTCAACCCGGAGGAGACCGCCAAGGTGGTGCAGTCCTTCAGGAGGAGCGGACTGACGTTCGTGCTCCGGTCCCGGGACAAGGTGGAGCGGTTCTTCACCGGCAACGGACTGACCCCCGCCGAACCGGGCGTGGTTCCCGTGCACCGCTGGCGGCCCGACGGTGCGGCGCCCGTGCTCCCGGCCCCGAGCCCCGAGTACCTCGCCTCCCTGGAGTTCATCGACCGCATCAGGTACCACGACATCAACGACGTCACGGACGACGACGTCAGCGTCTACGCGGCCGTCGCCCGCAAAGCCTGACCACCCGGCCCCAGGCCTGACCAGCCGGCCGCAGGCCCGACCAGCCGCCCCCAGGCCCGACCAGCCTGCCCCAAGGCATGCCCCACCCGCCCCAGGCCCGACCCACCCGTCTCAGGAGGCCCCATGTCCGGTGACGCCCTCAGCCAGGACCCCGCCGAGCTGAGAAGGAGGATCGACACCACCAGAGCCCACCCCGCCCGGGTCTACGACGTCTTCCTCGGTGGCAAGGACCACTATCCGGCCGACCGGGCCGCGGCCGCCGCCGGACTCGCCGCCAACCCGCGCGGCTACCTCGACGTACGCCACAACCGCGACTTCCTGCGCCGCGCCGTGACCACGCTGGCCACCCAGGACGGCATCCGCCAGTTCCTGGACATCGGCACCGGCCTGCCCACGTCGGAGAACGTCCACCAGATCGCCCAGCGGATCCACCCCGACTCCCGGGTGGTGTACGTCGACAACGACCCCGTGGTCCTCGCGCACGCCCGCGCGCTGCTCACCAGCGGGCCCGAGGGCCGTACCGACTACATCGACGCCGACCTGAGGGACCCGGCGCACATCCTCGAACAGGCCGCCGAGACCCTCGACTTCGGCCAGCCGATCGCCCTGTGCCTGGTCGCGATCCTGCACTTCGTCGAGGACGCGCAGGCGTACGGCATCGTGCGCGAACTTGTCGACGCCCTGCCCTCCGGCAGCCGGCTGGTCCTCAGCCATCTCACCGAGGACCTCAACCCGGAGAACATCCGCGCGGTGCAACGCACCTACACCGAACGAGGTTTCACGTTCGTACTGCGCTCAACGGCCGACGTCGAGCGCTTCTTCACGGACAACGGCCTGGATGTGGCCGACCCCGGAGTCGTCCCCGTCCACCACTGGCGCCCCGACCACGCCGCCCCGGTTCCGGACCAGCCGGAAGCCTCCTACCTCGCCACGCTCGAGGACATCGAGAAGACCCGCTACGCCGACATCAACGACGTCACGGACGCCGACATCAACGTCTACGCGGCACTGGGCGGGAAGGCCTAATACGACTCAAAGCCGACGGGCCGAAGCGTCATGTGTAGATGCCGCCCTCAAGGTTGTCGAAGAGTTCCACCCACTCGCTGTACTCGTGGGCGAAGGGCAGTGGGTCGGTGAGGCGGATGTCCGCCATCATGGCGTCGACCTCGCGCTTGCGGCGTACGTACTCCACGTCCTCGTCGTCCTCGTCCTTGCCGCGGCTGTAGGAGCCGATGTAGCCCAGGAAGGAGATCATGGTCCTGGCGAGCGACGAAACGTCGCCGTGGACCGGAATCGCCTCCTTCGAGGCGTCGGTGTACTGGTACACCAGCCCGGTCGCCGGGTCGACGACAACCGCGTTGATGGGGAAGTTGCCGATCTTGACGACCTTCTCGACCCCGTCGGGGAAGGTCCAGCCCTGTTCCGCACGCTCCGCGCAGTCCCAGACGAAGCCGGCATCGTATTCCGGGGGCAGGCCGAACGAGAACTCGAAGTCCTCGGCGCTGGGAATTCCGGTGCGGGCAAGGAAGTCGAGGGTCTCGCCGGAAAAGCCGTACCGCGCTCCTGTCGCTTCGGGCAGCCGGAACACGTCGGCCTCGCCGACTACATCCACCAACGCATCGTGATCGACGTGGAAGAGCATCTGTCAGCCCCGCTTGCCTTTCCTCGCGGCTTCCATGGCCGCGCCATCCGACTCCGTCATCATCCCCGCACCCAAGCCGTGCTGATTGTGCCAGGCCTCCAGGTTCCTTCTGTACGCCCGGTGCTCACCGTCGATGCTGTAGGAACTCGGGCGCTTTCCGTCGACGGGGGACTGGTCGTAACTGTGTGAGTGGGTGACCTGCTGGTCCTCCCCGAAGTGCTCGGCGAGCCATTGGTCACACCAGGAACTGGAGTCCTGACACGGTTCCCGTTCGGTGTAGAGGGACTGTATGCCGTCCGGGTTGCCGTCTCTGAGCACCGGGTACCCGATGGTCCGCTCGGAGTGAACTCCCTTGCTGTGGCCGACCAGGATGAACGATTCCCCGTTGGAATCGACATAGTGCGCGGCAGCGTAGTTGCCGCCGCCGTAGTCCTTCTTGCTGTACCGCGCCAGCTGTGTGGCGTATGCCAGGTCGCTGGTCTCGTCCGGCTGCAGCCGCCGGGATGTGACCTTCGGATTGTCGGGCGAGGGGGCCAGCGGAAAGGGGTTGGCTCCCTTGTCCGTCGAGCGGTGCCGCCAGACCCTGCCGTCGCTGTCCACGATGTCCGGCAGCCCTGCCTCATCGCCCCTGATTCGCGTGGGCTTGCTGCCGTCGGCGTGCAGCCGCTCGACGCTCCCGTCCGCGTTGAGCAGGTACGTCCTGACGCTGTTGGCGCGCTCCCCGATCTGGACGTCCTTGCCCTTGTGCAGGCGGGAGGTCGCCTTCACGCGGTCCGGTACCGTGTCGGTGACGTGTTTGGCGATCTTGACGAGGGCCTTTTCGGAGCCCTTCAGCGCCCCGTCCAGGACTGAGTCGAAGGCCTGTGTGAAGGGGTCCTTGCCCTTGGTTCGCCCGAAGGCGCCCTTGGCGCGGCCGAGCGGGGTGGAGCTGGCCAGGTGGAGTTCGCTGCCGTGGCCGGAGACCTTGCCGGCTCCGTCCTCGAACTCCGTGTGGTCGATGAAGAGGTCCGCGTCGCACCCCGCACTGCCGCTCGCGGAGGCGAGTTCCCAGCCGCTTCCGCCGCCTGCGGAGGCCAGCTGCATGCCGCCGTGACCGTGCTTGCCGCCGTCGGCTCCGCTTCCGGGCGCCGGGGGAAGTGAGAACGCGCCCTCGGCCAGGTCCAGCACGGCGTCCTCGACCATCGCCTCCAGCTTGGCGTTGACCGGTGCGGTGACACGCGCGACCAACTCGTCCACGATCCGGTCGGCCGCCTCGTCGATGATTCGTTTCACCAGCTGCCGCATCGCCGCCGTCTCCGCGGCTCCGAGGACGGCGGACAGACCGCCGGTGACGAATGCCAGACCGACCGAGAGGCCCACCGAGCCTGCCATGACGGCGAGTTCGGCCTCGGCCTTGGTCTTCATCCCGAAGATGATGTCCGCGACCACGTCGCAGGCGTCGGCGAACAGGCGGGCCAGTTCCGGGATCTTGTCCAGGTGGCCGGCCTTCACCTGCGACCAGTGCTTCTCCATCGCGTCGACGGCCCACCCCCGGGACGAGGCGAGTATGCGGCCCACCGCCTTGTGGGCATCGGCGCCATGGCCCTCGAACTTGTCGGCGAAGTCCCGCATGGCATCGGCCATGTCGCGGTAGTCGTCCTCGTCGACGTTCGGAAAATTGATGCCGATGAAGTCCAGGACCTCATCCAGCCAGCCGGGCAGCGTGTATCCCATCCCCCGTGACGCCCCCTCGTCCTCCCGATCTTCATATGAGTACGAAAACCCTAACCGGGAGGGGATGTTGGAGCGCAAGACGGCCTGGGGACTCTATGGCACGGTTGTGACAACGGCTTTCGCGATTCAGGCGGGACGCAGACACACCATCATGTCGTCCGTGCCGACCAGCAGCATCCCCGTGGCCGTCGCTGCCAGCGAGCGCACGGGAGATCCCGGCCGGTAGGTGCGGACCGTACCGTCGTCGTCCAGGGCGTGATGCTCGACCAGCCCGTCCGCCCATCCGATGGCGAGCACCGGGCCGGTCTCCGTGTTCGCTGCCGCCAGGGCCGTCACCGGGCACGGCCGGGACCGGACGGGGGTGGCGAGCGGTTCGGCCCCGGGACCCCAGGCCCGCACGGTGCCGTCGGAACCGCCGCTGTAGACCAGGGGGACGGTCGCACCGTCCGCCGGCAGGGGAAGGTCCAGTGCTGCCAGGGCGGTGACACTTCCTTCGTGGAGACGGACAGTCCAGAGCCCGTCTGCGTGCCCGTCCGCCACGAAGGCGTGCAGCCGGCCCGTCGCACTCCCGACGGCGAGCAATCCGGCACAGACCGCCGACGCCGTCGATGGCTCGTCCGGCCGGGATGTCGCCGCCGACACCAGCCGTTCGAGAGGAGTCGGGCCGTCCTCCAGCAGTGCCGACAGGCCCGTCGCCCTCGGTACGGAGGGGCTGCGCCGGGTGTGCAAGCGGCCCTGCGCGTCCAGGATCAGCACGTCTCCCTCGGGTGTGGCGGCGACAGCGCGTGTCCGCGGGACCGGATTCGGCAACCGGCCGACCGGAGCGGCGCCCGACTCGTCGAGCAGACGGACCGTGCCCTGGTGATCGGCGACGAGCACCTTTCCGGCGAGCAGCCCACGCCCGGCCGCCAGCGCACATGCCGGTCCCGGCCACGGTGGGCGGACGTCACCGCGCACCCTGCGCCAGGCGACCTGCCACGCGGCCCCTCCGGCGAGATCGGCGAGCCTCCCCGGAATCCGCGGGTCGGCATCGTCTCCCAGCGCCGCCAGGAGTACGACGGCCCGGTCGGCGGGTGTCTGTTCCCGGGTCAGGGACACTCCCGCTCGCAGCCATGCCGTGCGCAGTCCCCCATGGCCTCCCCCGGAGCGCTCGTAGCGGACGGACACCTGCCACGGGTCCGCGGCGCAGACCGCGGCAGGGTCGTTCAGGTCGACGGCCGGCCTCGACGGGAGCGGCGTACTCCCATCCGCCACCCTGCGGCCGGAGGGCTGCGTGGTGGCCCAGACCGCGTACCGCTCCGGGTCCGTCCACCGCGCCTCGTCGAGGTCCATGACGGCCGAGGCCGCCATGAGACTTTGGGCCTCGCCGCTCTCGCTCCGTACCTCGGCGATCAGCCGCACGTGTGCCAAGTCCGCGAGGAGCAGGGCGAGTTCGGCGATGCTTGCGGGATCCGCCGCCGCATGCAGCTCCGGCAGCACGATCACCGTGCGGCGCCTGTCGGCGGCCAGCGCGGTCACCAGCTCGCCCGGGGTGCGGGCGGCCACCGAGAGCTGCTGGGCCAGAGTCCAAGCGGCGGTCAGTGCGGTCCGTCCGGCAAGTGGCACGAAGGCGTGCACGCGGCGGTCTGGCCGCGTTCCCTCCCGCGTCCCGTGCGCGATCAGCCAGGCCAGAAGGCTGGACTTGCCGCAGCCCGTGCTCCCGGTCACGACGCACATCCGCGGTGCGTCCGCATCCGCCAGCCAGGCCAGTACGGCCGAGGCGGCTGGTTCGCGCCCCGCCGCAGGGCGCCCCCACTTCCGGTCGGTCACCGGCGGCCCTCCTGCCCGGCCGCGCGGATGATCAACTCCTTGAGACCCGCTTCCCGGGACTCGGCGGTGGAGCCGTAGTCGAAGCCGTGGGTGAACTCCGCGTGCGGGAAGGTGGCCTGGAGCCAGACCGCACAGTAATGGCCCGGCATCATGCAGGGCTCCAGTTCGCAGTAGACGCGCCGCACCTGCTCCGGCGCGACACCTTCGGTCCGCAGGCGCTCCCAGACGAGTTCCTCCGGGTGCGCCCGGCCGGGTCCCGTCGCGTCGGTGACGATCTGCTTGGCGCCTTCTGCGTCGACGTATTCGAAGGCCGACGAGAAAGGAAAGTTGAGCGTGTGCCGGACATCGTCCAGCACCCTCGGCCACCAGTTCTCCCGCTCCGCGAAGGCGGCGGCGTCGATCTGCCGCAGCTCGGCGTTCAGCTCGCGGAACGCGGCGGCGGCCACCGGAAGACTCGTCGAGGCGGCGATCACCGGCAGCCGCCGGTCGAGTGCCGCCAGCGAGGCGTCGAAGACAGGGACGCCGGAGTTGACGAACATGTCGTCCGCCTCCTGCCCCAGGAACACCGCCTGTACCGCACCGTCCGGTCGTACGCACAGGTGGGCCAGCGGGTCCGTGCCGATGCGCAGCCAGTTCTCCCGTCCGGCGGGCGCGGACAGCCTGTGGTGCCCGGCGGTCATCCCCAGGGTCAGTCCGTCGGTTTCTCCCGCCGCGGCGAAGTACGGCGCCACGTGCAGCGGAACCCCGTTGCCCGCCAGTGCCTCGCGTGCTGCGTCGGGCAGTTGCACTCGGTAGGAGGCGGGCACCGTGAACCGGCGCATGCCGTCCTCGCCGAAGTGGGCCACGGACGGATCGGGGACGCGCTCGGGCATCGGGCTGCCTTTCGGTCTGTGGAGACGGGTCTCCACAGACCTTAAGGGCTGTGGGTCAGAGCCTCTCGGGAGTCCTGATGCCCAGCAGGGCCATGCCCTGGTGGAGGGTGCGGGCGGTGATGTCGCACAGGAAGAGGCGGTTCTCCACCTGCTGCGGCGTCTCGGCCTTCAGGACCGGGCACTTGTCGTAGAAGGACGTGAACAGGGACGCCAGCTGGTAGAGGTACGCCGCCAGCTTGTGCGGGGCGTACTCCCGCGCCGCCTCCCGCACCGTCTCCGCGAAGGCGTCCACGTGCAGGCCCAGCGCCCGCTCCGCCGCCGCCAGTTCCAGCTCCGGGTGGGCGGCCGGGCGCAGCTCGCCCGCCTTGCGGAGGATGGACCGGATACGGGCGTACGCGTACTGGAGGTAGACCGACGTGTCGCCGTTGAGCGAGACCATCTGGTCCAGGTCGAACTTGTAGTCCCGGCTCGCCGACGTCGACAGGTCCGCGTACTTCACCGCGCCGATGCCCACCTGGGCACCCCGCTCGGCGATCTCCTCCTCGGACAGCTGGTGCTGGGTGTCCTTCTCCCGCACCACCGCCGTGGCCCGCTCGATCGCCTCTTCGAGCAGGTCGACCAGCCGGACCGTCTCGCCCTCACGGGTCTTGAACGGCTTGCCGTCCTTGCCGAGCACCGTGCCGAAGGCCAGCTGGTACGCCTTCACGCCGTCGTTCAGCCAGCCGGCCCTGCGCGCCGTCTCGAAGACCATCTTGAAGTGCAGGGACTGGCGGGCGTCCACGACGTAGATCAGCTCGTTCGCCTTCAGGCTGAAGACGCGGTCGCGGATCGCCGACAGGTCGGTGGCCGCGTAGCCGTAGCCGCCGTCGGACTTCTGGACGATCAGGGGGACCGGGTTGCCGTCCGGGCCCTTGATGTCCTCGAAGAAGACGCACAGGGCGCCCTCGGAGCGGACCGCGACGCCCGACTCCTCCAGCAGGCGGCAGGTCTCGGCGAGCATGTCGTTGTAGCCGGACTCGCCGACGATGTCCGGGTCCCGGATCTCCATGTCCAGCTTCTCGAAGACGGAGAAGAAGTAGATCTTCGACTCGTCGACGAACTTCTGCCACATGGCCAGCGTGTGCGGGTCCCCGGCCTGGAGGTCGACCACCCGGCGCCGGGCGCGCGTCTTGAACTCCTCGTCGGAGTCGAACTTCTTGCGCGCCGCCTTGTAGAGCCGGTCCAGGTTCGACATCGCCTCCTCGCCGGAGGCGGCCACGTCCTCGGTGGACGCCTTGTGGTCCAGCTCGTGCGGGTGCTCGTCCAGGTACTGGATGAGCATGCCGAACTGGGTGCCCCAGTCGCCGATGTGGTGGCGCCGGACCACGTTCTCGCCCGTGAACTCGAGGAGCTGCACGACCGAGTCGCCGATCACCGCCGAGCGCAGATGGCCGACGTGCATCTCCTTCGCCACGTTCGGCTGGGCGTAGTCGATCACCGTGGTGCCCGGGTTCGCGGCGTACGGCACGCCGAGGCGGCCCGTCTCGTCCGCGTACCGCGCGGCCAGGTTCCCGGTGATCGCCTTGTCCGTGACCGTGATGTTGAGGAAGCCGGGGCCGGAGACCTCGACCTCCTTGATCACGTCACCCGTCACCACCCGGTCGACGACCTGCGTCGCCAGCTCCCGGGGGTTCGCCTTCGCCTTCTTGGCCAGGGCAAGGATCCCGTTGGCCTGGAAGTCGGCCCGGTCGCTTCGTCGCAGCAGCGGGTCCGCGCCGGCGGCCTCCGGAAGACCGGCCGAGAGAGCGGACGAAAGGTGCTGCTGGACGGAGTCGCTGAGGGACGTGACCGAGGCCATAGGAATGGGTGCCGTTCTCCTCGTGGGAATGGATAGTCCCAGCCAGTATCCCATGGCGGGTAAAGCCGTTTTTCCGCGCGCGCGGCCGTCTGGGAGGATGGAGAGGTCAGTACTCCTATCCAGGCTCCCCGGTTTCTCCGGGCTCCCTGGGTTCAAGACCATCAGAGGACGTGCCGAACGTGGCTCAGAGCACCGAGACCACCGACTGGGTCTCCCGTTTCGCGGATGAGGTCATCGAGGAGTCGGAGCGCCGGGCCCCGGGCAAACCGGTCGTCGTCGCGTCCGGACTCTCCCCCTCCGGCCCCATCCACCTGGGGAACCTGCGCGAGGTCATGACCCCGCACCTCGTCGCCGACGAGATCCGCCGCCGGGGCCACGAGGTGCGGCACCTGATCTCCTGGGACGACTACGACCGCTACCGCAAGGTCCCGGCCGGCGTTACCGGCATCGACGAGTCGTGGGCCGAGCACATCGGCAAGCCGCTCACCTCCGTCCCGGCCCCCCGCGGCTCGGCGTACGCGAACTGGGCCGAGCACTTCAAGGCCGCCATGATCGCCTCGCTCGCCGAGCTGGGCGTGGAGTTCGACGGCATCAGCCAGACCGAGCAGTACACCTCCGGCGTCTACCGCGAGCAGATCCTGCACGCGATGCGGCACCGCGGCGACATCGACGCCGTCCTCGCCCAGTACCGCACCAAGCCCAAGCCGGCCGACCAGAAGAAGCAGCAGGCCAAGCAGAAGCCGGTCGACGAGGCCGAACTGGAGGCCGCCGAGGGCTCGGGCGCCGCCGCCGAGGACGACGGCAGCTCCGGCGCCGCCGGATACTTCCCGTACAAGCCGTACTGCGGCAACTGCGAGAAGGACCTCACCACCGTCAGCTCCTACGACGACGACTCCACCGAGCTGACCTACGCCTGCACGGCGTGCGGCTTCTCCGAGACCGTCCGGCTCAGCGAGTTCAACCGCGGCAAGCTGGTCTGGAAGGTCGACTGGCCGATGCGGTGGGCGTACGAGGGCGTGATCTTCGAGCCGTCCGGCGTCGACCACTCCTCGCCGGGCTCCTCCTTCCAGGTCGGCGGCCAGATCGTCGGGATCTTCGGCGGCAAGCAGCCGATCGGCCCGATGTACGCCTTCGTCGGCATCTCCGGCATGGCGAAGATGTCCTCCTCCCGGGGCGGCGTCCCCACCCCCGCCGACGCGCTGAAGATCATGGAGCCGCAGCTCCTGCGGTGGCTGTACGCCCGGCGCAGGCCGAACCAGTCCTTCAAGATCGCCTTCGACCAGGAGATCCAGCGCCTCTACGACGAGTGGGACAAGCTCGCCGCCAAGGTCGCCGAGGGCTCGGCGCTCCCCGGTGACGTCGCCGCGTACACGCGGGCCGTGGGCACCGCAGCCGGTGAGCTGCCGAGGACCCCCCGCCCGCTGCCCTACCGCACGCTCGCGTCCGTCGCCGACATCACCGCCGGCCACCAGGACCAGGCGCTGCGGATCCTCAGCGAGCTCGACCCGGACAACCCGCTCGGCTCGCTGGACGAGGCCCGCCCGCGCTACGACAAGGCCGAGGCGTGGATCAACACCCACGTCCCCGCCGACCAGCGCACCATCGTCCGCGACGAGCCCGACGCCGAACTGCTGAAGTCCCTCGACGAGGCCTCCCAGCAGTCCGTACGGCTGCTGCTCGACGGACTCGCCGACCACTGGTCCCTGGACGGGCTCACCCACCTCGTGTACGGCGTGCCCAAGGTGCAGGCCGGGTTCTCCGCCGACGCCACGCCCAAGGAGCTGCCGCCGGAGATCAAGACCGCCCAGCGGTCGTTCTTCGCGCTGCTCTACCACCTGCTGGTGGGGCGTGACACGGGTCCGCGTCTGCCCACGCTGCTGCTCGCGGTGGGGCAGGAGCGGGTGCGCCGGCTGCTCGGCGAGTAGGCGGCAGGACAGCAGGACGGAAGGGGCCCCCACCCGAGGGCCCCTTCCGCTGTCTCCGCTGTGCGACCGTCTCCGCTGTGCGACGTCCCCGGGCGACGGGCGTGCCCGCCCTAGGCGATGTGGTCTTCCTCCAGCTCCGCGTTGAAGCGGTTGGTGAAGCGGTTGACCATGCGCTCGGCCTCGCGCTGCGGAAGCGCCTTGCCGTACGTGGCCTCCACGTCGTCCCTGAACTGGCCGGGCGTGGGGTAACTGCCGTTGATGGACTGACGGAAGACCTGGTAGTACGCCTCCTCGTCCGGCTCCATGTCCGGCGTGCCACCGCCCTCGCCGAGCTCCCGGGTCCGGTTCGGCCCCACCGGGATCGGGAAACTGCCGGTCTCCTCCGGAGAGGGCTCCTGAAGCGGAGGCTCCTCCTCGTACTGGTCCCGGTACTGCTCGGCCTGCCGCTGCTCCTCGTACCACTGGGCGTACTGCTCGGCCGGGTCGTACGTGGGGTCGTAGTCCCCGTGGTACTGGATCTGACGCTGAGCCTTGAACCACGGGCTCTGGTCGTCGGGGATCTCCGGGGCGGGGGCGGACCCGTCGGCGGCCGGGGTGGGGGCCAGCTCGGGGCGCTGCCCGCCGGACGGCACTCCGGGCTGCCGCACGGCCGCGGCGTTGCCGGGCCGGCCGCCCGCCGGCATGGTCTCCGGCGTCGGCGGGATCAGCGCCGGCTCGATCCCGGCCGCCGCCAGACCCGCCGGGGCCGTCTCCGCCAGCGGCACACCGTAGCGGGCCAGCCGCAGCGGCATCAGCGACTCCACCGGAGCCTTGCGCCGCCAGGCCCGGCCGAAACGGGAGCGCAGCCGCGCCTGGTAGACCAGACGCTCCTGCTCCAGCTTGATGACCTGGTCGTAGGAGCGCAGCTCCCACAGCTTCATCCGGCGCCACAGCAGGAACGTCGGCACCGGGGACAGCAGCCAGCGGGTGAGGCGGACGCCCTCCATGTGCTTGTCGGCGGTGATGTCGGCGATGCGGCCGATGGCGTGGCGGGCCGCCTCCACCGCGACCACGAACAGCACCGGGATCACCGCGTGCATGCCCACACCCAGCGGGTCCGGCCAGGCGGCGGCGCCGTTGAACGCGATCGTCGCCGCCGTCAGCAGCCATGCCGTCTGACGCAGCAGCGGGAAGGGGATACGGATCCAGGTCAGCAGCAGATCCAGGGCGAGCAGCACACAGATGCCCGCGTCGATGCCGACCGGGAACACATAGCTGAAGTTCCCGAAGCCTTTCTTGATCGCGAGCTCACGGACGGCCGCGTACGAACCCGCGAAGCCGATACCGGCGATGATCACGGCGCCCGTCACGACCACGCCGATGAGGACGCGGTGCATCCGAGTCAGCTTCAGTGGCCCGGCCACTCGTACTCCCCTCCCCTTGCGTGTTGTTGCGCGCAACAGAGTGGCACACTCGTGCGACGCGCGGGCGGGCGGATGAGAATGCCCGACTACGGGCCGACTTGGGCCCGCTCAGCCCTTCGAGGCGGCCTTCGACGACGACGTCGACGGGGACTTCGACGGGGACTTCGACGGGGACGCGGACTTGGAGGAGGACGTGGAGGCAGACGCGGAGCCCGACGCCGGCGAGGAGGCGCCCGGCGAGGCGGCAGCACCCTCCCCGTTCGCCTTCGCCACCGCGGCCACCGCCTCCTTGGCCGCCGACTTCGCGTCCGTGGCCAGGTCGTCGGCGTCCGGGCTCTTGTCACCGGCCAGACCGGCACCGTTGTAGTCCAGGGTGACGACCACGTTCTCCACCCGGGCCACGACCGTCTGCTGCTTGAAGGAGCCTTCCTTCTTCTTCAGGTCGTAGCGCACCGCCGTCGCCTCGTCGCCCGTCCCGGACACCGGCTCCGACTTGGTGTTCTTCGCGCCCGCGACGGACTTCGCGTCCTGGACCTGCTTCTCGTAGTACTGCTGGGCCTGCTCTTCACCCGAACCACGGTTGGCGTCCGACGAGAAACGCAGCAACGAGACGTTCAGCCAGCGGAACTGAGAACCCTTCACCCCGTTGTTGTCCAGGCTGTTCCAGGAACAGCTGGCACGCGAGGAGACATCGCTGGAGGTGCCCTCCTTGGCCGACTTCGTCCCCTTCGGGACCAGTTCGCCCAGCGTCCTGCCCGAGAGCACCTTGCACGCCTCCGGCAGCTTCGCGTACCTCGCCGCCTGCACCGTCGGGGAGGCACTCGCACTCGCGGACGCCGTGGCGTCACCCGCCGACGTCTTCTTCCCGCCGTCGTCGTCGCCGGAGCCGGAGTTCGAGGAGCAGGCCGCGGCCAGCAGCATCACGGGTACGGCCGCCGCGCAGACCACGACGCGGTTCAGTCGCCGGGCACGCTCGGGTCGCTGGGCACGATGGTCTCGCTGGGCTGCTCGCTGCATGGTTCCTTCACTCATGACGCTCGTGGTTCCTGCGGTCGGATCGGGTCCGAGGGGCCACGGTACGCGGTGAGACAGCCGTCCGGTTCGCCTTCCCGGGCATTGCGGCCGGGCCGCAAGTGCCGGACGACAGGCGTCAGCCGCCCAGCGAATCCGCCAGTCGCGCCGCCAGTTTCCGGGCCTTGTCCTGCATTTCCTCACTGTCGGGGAGCACACCGACGGCCGTCGGCTGCTCCTCGTACTCGATGGTCACGATGACGTTCGACGTGCGGAACGCCACAGTCACCGTCCGCTGCTTGGCCGTCGAACCGGAACTGCTGAGCTGGTCGTCGAGGAACGCCTCGTCGCCGAGGTCGCCGAGGGTACGGGGCTGGAGATCGGCGGGGTCCGCGGCGGGCGGCGAGGACGAGGAGGCGGCGGAGGAGGAGGGGGTGGCGCCGGAGGAGGACGGCGAGGGCGCCCCGGAGGAGGACGAGGACGGAGTGCTGCCGGAGCCGGAGCTGGAGCCGGCGCCGGCGCCGGGGGCGGTGTCCGAGCCGGAGGGGGTGGTGGGGGGCACGGGCAGGTGCGCGTCCGCCTGCTTCGTGGCGAAGACCGACTGCGCCTGGCTGTCGTCGCTCACGGAGTTGTCGTAGGAGACGACCCGCTCGAAGTCGATGTGCAGCCGGTCGGTGGCCTCCGTGGAGTCCACCTTCCAACGGCAGCCCACCTTGCGGTCCGTGTCGTAGGTGAGCGTGGCCTGGCCCTGGTAGGCGCGGTCCCGCTGGTCCGGGTCCGTGATCTGCTTGATGCCGGGCAGCAGCGAGTCGAGGGTGCCGTGACCGACCGCGCCGCAGGCCTCGGGCAGCGTGCGGTACTTGCCCGGCTGGGCCTCCACCGTCGTCGTACCGGCACCGTCCTGGTTGGCGTCGTCCGTCCGGCCGCCGTCCGGCGAGCCGTCGGTGCAACCGGTCAGCAGCAGGGCCGCGAGGAGCGCGGTCGCGCCGGGTACGTACGCCTTCCGCAGCACGGGCAGGCTCCTCTCGACGGTGTCGGTGCGTGTCGGTGTCGGTCCGCGGGTGGTGGCCCGGTCCCCGCTGGTTATTCGCTTGCCGGGCGGGGGCGGCTCCTGGAGACAATGTGTATCGCACGCACTGCCGTGGACGCCGGTCCGTTGCCCTGTTTCGTAGACCTTGGTGCCGGTATTGCCCTTCGCAACTTCTGAGAATTCTGTACGTTTTACGGGGGAATGAGGACGATATGTCGTACGTGGAGATACCGGGCGCGAAGGTCCCCATCCGCATGTGGACGGACCCGGCGGCGGTCGAGGGCGCCGCGATGCAGCAGCTCCAGAACGTCGCGACCCTGCCCTGGATCAAGGGCCTGGCCGTCATGCCCGACGTCCACTACGGAAAGGGCGCGACGGTCGGCTCGGTCATCGCCATGCGGGGCGCGGTGTGCCCGGCGGCGGTGGGCGTCGACATCGGCTGCGGAATGTCGGCGGTGAAGACGTCCCTGACGGCGAACGACCTCCCGGGCGACCTGTCCCGCCTCCGTTCGAAGATCGAGCAGGCGATCCCGGTGGGGCGGGGGATGCATGCGGATCCCGTGGATCCGGGACGGTTCCACGGGCTGGCCACGGCAGGGTGGGACGACTTCTGGGGGCGGTTCGACGGCGTGGCCGAGTCGGTCAAGTTCCGTCAGGAACGTGCCACGCACCAGATGGGGACGCTCGGCTCGGGGAACCACTTCGTCGAAGTCTGCACGGACACGACCGGTTCTGTCTGGTTGATGCTCCACTCCGGTTCCCGCAACATCGGCAAGGAACTCGCCGAGCACCACATCGGCGTGGCCCAGAAGCTCCCGCACAACCAGGGACTGGTGGACCGCGACCTCGCCGTCTTCGTGGCGGACACCCCGCAGATGGCGGCCTACCGCAACGACCTGTTCTGGGCGCAGGAGTACGCCAGGCACAACCGCACGATCATGATGGCGCTCCTGAAGGACGTGATCCGCAAGGAGTTCAAGAAGGCGAAGCCCGCCTTCGAGCCGGAGATCTCCTGCCACCACAACTACGTGGCCGAGGAACGGTACGAGGGCGTGGACCTGTTCGTCACCCGCAAGGGCGCGATCCGGGCCGGCTCCGGCGAGTACGGGATCATCCCGGGCTCCATGGGCACGGGCTCGTACATCGTGAAGGGCCTCGGCAACGAGAAGGCGTTCAACTCCGCGTCGCACGGCGCCGGTCGGCGCATGAGCCGCAACGCCGCCAAGCGCCGCTTCTCCACGAAGGACCTGGAGGAGCAGACGCGAGGCGTGGAGTGCCGCAAGGACTCCGGCGTCGTCGACGAGATCCCGGGCGCCTACAAGCCGATCGAGAAGGTCATCGACCAGCAGCGGGACCTCGTCGAGGTGGTGGCCAAGCTCAAGCAGGTGGTGTGTGTGAAGGGCTGAGCCGGTCACACCAGCCGCTTCTCCAGCAGCGTCACCGCGTACGGGCTGCCCGCGCCGTCCGTCTTCGCCCGCTGTTCGCCGACCACCCTGTAGCCCGCCGACTCGTAGTAGGCGCGCAGGCGGGGGTTGGAGGCGAGGCAGTCGAGACGGGCGTAGGGGCGGCCCGTCGCGGTGATGCGGGACTCGGCCTCGGCCAGCATGCGGCGGCCGGTTCCCGGCGGTGCCGTGTGCGGAGTGGTCATCAGGCGGTGGATGTAGCCCGCGTCCGCGGGGCGGGGGCCCCAGGCGGCCGGGTCGTCCCACCACAGTTCCCAGGCGCCGGCCAGGTGGTCGCCCGCGTGCGCCAGCCAGACCTCGCCCTCGCGCATGCGGGTGAGGAAGTGGGTCTCGTCCTTCTCGCCCGGCTTCCACTGGTCGATGCCGCGGGCCAGTTGCCACAGGGCGGCGGTGTCGCGCAGGCGGACCAGGGTGCGGGCGTCCGCGGCCGTGGCCCGGCGGTGGGTCAGCGGGGGCCAGGTGGTCGGGGCCGGCTCCAGGAGGTGGGCGCGGAGGGTGGTCGCCAGGGCCTCGGCGTCCAGGTCCAGGACGTTCGTCACGTACGACTCGACCGAGCCGTACTTCTGTTTCAGGGCGGCCAGGAACAGGCGCATCACCGCCTCGGGGGCGCGGCCGTAGCCCGGCCAGGCCGGGCTGCGGCCGCCGTTGCGCGCCCGCCAGTCGGCCAGCAGGGCCGGGGTGGCCAGCTCCGTGAGGGAGTAGTCCTCGACGATCGTGGGCTCGGGGACGCCGAGCAGGGACAGGACCAGGGCGGCCATCTCGCCCGTGCGGTCCTTGCCGGAGGCGCAGTGGAAGACCAGGGGGGTGTCGGAGGCGGCCGCGTCCGCGATCAGTTCCAGCGCTCCGCGGATCTCCTTGGTGCCGTCCTCCGCCACTTCCATGTAGCGCTCCGCCAGGTACGGCCCCGGATCCACCTCGGGGCCCAGCGACGGCTGGTCGTACGGCCGGTGCTCGATGCTGAGGTTGTGGTACGTGAAGGACGGGTGCTCCGGGACGCGGCCCTGGCGCTCGACCTCCCAGCCGTGGCGGAGGTCGATCACGGTGCCGATGCCGAGGGCGAGGAAGCGGTCCCAGTCCGCGGTGTCCCGGTGCAGTTTGCCGAGGCCGTCCGCGCGGAAGAGGCGGCGCGGGCGGACGCGGCGGCCGTCCTCGGCGCCGTAGCCGCCGAGGTCGCGGACGTTGCGCAGGGCGTCGAAAGGTATGTGTCTGTCCACGGTCAGTGACCCTAGGCGGCCGCCGCGGCCCCCGTCCCCCGTTTACTTGGCGTGTCGTACGGCGTAGATCATGACGAACGCCACGATGTGGATGCCGAAGAGGAAGTAGCCGAGGTAGTACCAGACGTAGCGCTCGCGCTTCTTCTCCAGGGCGAGGCGTTCCTGCTCCTCGGTCCTGTCCCGGCCGGTGTCGTCCGTCGTCATCGTCGTCTCACTGCTCCCGGTGCACCTTGGTGTTCGACGCCTGGGCACGCGGGCGCACGATCAGGAGGTCGATGTTGACGTGGCTGGGGCGGGTCACCGCCCAGGTGATCGTCTCCGCCACGTCGTCCGCCGTCAGCGGTTCGGCCACGCCCTGGTAGACCTTCGCCGCCTTCTGGGTGTCGCCGCCGAAGCGGGTCAGCGCGAACTCCTCCGTCCTGACCATGCCGGGCGCGATCTCGATGACGCGGACCGGTTGTCCGACGATCTCCAGGCGCAGGGTCTCGGCGAGGACGTGGGCGCCGTGCTTGGCGGCGACGTAGCCCGCGCCGCCCTCGTACGTGCCGTGGCCGGCCGTGGAGGACACGACCACGACCGTGCCGTCCCCGCTCGCGACCAGCTTCGGCAGCAGGGCCTGGGTGAGGTTGAGGGTGCCGAGGACGTTCGTCTCGTACATGGTGCGCCAGTCGGCGGGGTCGCCGGTGGCGACGGGGTCGGCGCCGAGTGCGCCGCCCGCGTTGTTGACCAGGACCCCGACGGTCTGGAAGGCCGTCGCGAACTCGTCGACGGCCGCGCGGTCGGTGACGTCCAGCTGGTAGGCCGTGGCCGCGTGGCCGGCCGCGTTGATCTCCTCGGCGAGCGCCTCGATGCGGTCCTTGCGGCGGGCGGTCAGGACGACGCGGTAGCCGGCGGCGGCGAGCTGCCGGGCCGTGGCGGCGCCGATGCCGCTGCTCGCGCCGGTGACGACGGCGATGCGGGAGGCGGCGGACGGTGCGGCGCTGGCCATGAGCTGCTCCTGTGAGGGGTCGGCGGGATCTGCCTGGTCTGCGTGGTCGGCTCTGCCAGAGTACGGCTCTCCCGCGAGCCCCTGTGCGTCAGCCGCCGTTGCGCGGCGCCCACATGATCACGGCCATGCCGGCCAGGCAGATCAGCGCCCCGGTCAGGTCCCAGCGGTCCGGGCGGTAGCCGTCCGCGACGACGCCCCACAGGATCGAGCCGGCCACGAAGATCCCGCCGTAGGCGGCGAGGATGCGGCCGAAGTGGGCGTCGGGCTGGTAGGTGGCGACGAAGCCGTAGGCGCCGAGCGCGAGGACCCCGCCGACGGCCCACAGCCAGCCGCGCTGCTCGCGCACGCCCTGCCAGATCAGCCAGGCGCCGCCGATCTCGAAGAGCGCGGCGACGACGAAGAGGGCGGCGGAGCGGAGGATCAGCGGCATGGGGGCAGCCTCGCACGGGGCGCCGGACGGTCCGGTGGCCGCGGTGTGACTACGGGGGTGTGGCTCCGGCGGTGTGGTCACGGCGGTGCGGTCACGGCGTGCGGCTCGGGCGTGTGGCGGCCGGGCGCCTACGGGGTCGTGCGGTGGGCCCACGCCGGTGTCCACACCTCGTCGCCTTCGAGCCGCCGTTCGTGGCCGGTCCGCACGAGGTGGTCGCGGAGCGTGGTGAGCGCGGGGTGCGGGTTGTCGCGGTGGTGGAGGAGGCAGTGCGGGTAGACCGGGGTCGGGTGGCGCAGGGCGATGCGGCGCAGGTCGTAGTCGGCGGGCCACAGGACCCGGGTGAGCTCGCCCACGAAGGTGGCGAGCGTCGAGGAGTCGGCGAGCACGTCGGGCAGCGGCTCGGTGCCGAAGTGCGGTCCGACCACGTCGATGGACAGGCCGAACGCGCCGGCGAGATCGGCGTAGTAGGCGGCCCACTCGGTGCCGGGAGGGAGCTCGGGCATCCAGATCCGGTGTCCGGCGAGCTCGGCGGGGGCGACCGCCAGGGCGTCGGCGAAGGGGTGGCCGGGGCCGGTGAGCAGTTGGAGGGGCTCGTCGTGGACCGGGGTGGCCCGGATGTCGTCGGGCAGTGGCCGGCCGGGCATGGCGACGGCGCGGAACGAGGCGTCGATCGTGCCGGAGCGGATGGCGGTGACGGCCGCGTCCACGTCGTGGAGGGTCACCACGTCCAGTTCGGTGCTCGGGTGCGCCCGCAGGAAGTCGCGCAGCAGGGCGGCGGGGGCGAGCTTGCGGCCGATGACGTCGACGCGCAGGGCGCGCCGGCCGGGCCGTACGGAGGCCGCCGCGCGTTCCTCGGCGCGCAGCAGTTCGCGGGCGTGGGGCAGGAACGCCTGCCCGTCGACGGTGAGCCGGGCGCCGCGCGCGGTCCGGGTGAACAGCCGTACGCCGAGGTCCTTCTCCAGTGCGGCGACGCGCTTGGAGACGGCCTGCTGGGTGATCGACAGGTCGGTGGCGGCGTCCTGGAACCGGCCCGCGTCGGCCACGGCGACGAAGGTGCGTACGGCGTTGAGGTCCACGTCCACCGACCCTAGGGGGTGTCTCGTCGATCAGGCCGGGCTCGCGGCGCCTGGCACCGCACCTCGCCGCCATCACCAGCCACCGCTCCCTGATCCGGCCTGATCGACGAGACACCCCCTAACCGCTGGTCGCACAACCGGTGGTTGTGGCTCGGCGGGCCGGATGGTTGTTTGCCGCGCGGACCGGCCGGGGGCTTGGATGGCGCGGGCCGGTCGGCACGAGGGTGTCCCGGCGTGCGGGCGCCGCGGTGTGCGGGCGCTCCGCGGTGCGAGTCGGCGAGGAGCGGCGGGAGGCATGGGCGTGGCGGCCGGGCGGCGGGTGCTGGGGCGGCGGTTCGGATGGCTGTGGGCCGCGTACGCGGTCAGTACGTTCGGGACCTGGCTGGCGTTCGACGCCTTCGCGCTCATCGCGGTCGTGGTGCTGCACGCCGGGTCGGCCGAGGTGGCGCTGCTGTCGGCGGCGGGACCGGCGGTGGGCGCGCTGGCGGCGGCGCCGCTCGGGCCGTGGATCGAGTTCCGGCGCAAGCGGCCGGTGATGATCGCGACGGACCTGGTCCGGTTCGCGGCGCTGACGAGCGTGCCGGTGGCGTTCGCCGTCGGCGGGCTCGGGGTGGGCTGGCTGCTCGCGGTGTCGGTGGTGGTGGCCGCGGCGGACATCGCGTTCGGGGCGGCGAGCGGGGCGTATCTGAAGAGCCTGGTGCCGTCGGCGGACCTGCTGGTGGCGAGCAGCCGTTTCGAGTCGACGACGTGGACGGCGTCGGTGCTGGGGCCGCCGGTCGGGGGTGCCCTGGTGGGGTTGTTCGGTCCGGTGGTGACGGTGGCGGCCGACGCGGTCAGCTATCTGCTGTCGGCGGCCGGCATCCGGGCGATCGGCGGGAGCGAGCCCGAGCCGCGGCGGGCCGCGCGCGGGAAGGCACCGGCCGGCCGGCTGCGGGCGGGTGAACTGCTCGACGGGTGGCGGTTCATCCTGGCGCACCCGACGCTGCGGCCGTTGTTCGTCAACACGGTCCTGGTCAACGCCCTGATCATGGTGTCCTCGCCGCTGCTCGCGGTGTTGATGCTGGGGCCGCTCGGCTTCGCGCCGTGGCAGTACGGGCTCGCCTTCGCCGGGCCGTGCGTGGGCGGTCTGGTCGGCTCGCGGCTGGCGCGTCCGCTGGTCGCCCGGTTCGGGCAGCGGCGGGTCCTGCTCACCGCGGGGGCGCTGCGTGTGTGCTGGCCGGTGGGGCTGGTCTTCGTCCGGCCGGGGGTGTCCGGGCTGGTGCTGGTGATGGCGGTGGAACTGGTGCTGATCACGTGCTGTGGTGTGTTCGGCCCGGTGTACGCCGCCTACCGGCTGGAGCAGGCCCCGCCGGACCGGGTGGCCCGTACGCTGTCAGCCTGGTCGGTCACCGGCAAGGCGACCACCGCGACCCTGACCGCCCTGTGGGGTCTGCTCGCCTCGCTCACCGGCCCGCGCACCGCCATCGGCGCCGCGGGGCTGCTGCTGCTCGCGACACCGGTGCTGCTGCCGTGGCGGGAGCGGCGGCCCGAGCCGCGGCCGGTGGCCGCGGAGGCTCTCCGGTGATGTCCGGCGAGCGGCCCGGCGGCGAGATCGACGACCGCGACGACCGTCACCCGCGGGGGCCGGTGCGGACGGCCCGCGGTCCCCACCGCGCCGGTGCGCCGTGGGGACCGCGGGGTGTCACGCGCGGGCGGTCAGTTCTGGAGCCCTGAGTTCAGGGCGCCGAGGAGCGTGCCGTTCGGCGTGTCGCCGGACATCTCCCAGATCATCGCGCCGAGCAGGTGCTTGGACTTGATGTACGCGGCCTTCTTGCCGATGGACCAGGCGTCGTCGAAGGACCACCACTGGCCGTTCGGGCCGGTGTAGCCGTACGTGGCCACGGTCTGGTCGTTGTGGTACACGGTCAGCCCCGGCACGCTGGTGATGAGGTTGTTGTAGCCGCGGGTGCCGGCCTCCTCCTGGAACTGGCCGGGCGCGGCCCCGTTGGCGCTCTGCCACTCGCCGTGCGCGCCGCCGTCGGCGACCTGCTGCCAGCCCCGCCCGTAGAACGGGAAGCCGACGGTCAGCTTGCGCGGGCTCACCCCGGCGTCGAGGTAGGCCTGGATCGCGCCGTCGATGCTGAAGTCGTTCGGGTACGGCGAGTTCGAGTCGGGGTAGAGGTTGGAGGCGTCGCCGGTGCGGTTCGGCTCCCAGGAGTTGTCGCTGCCCGAGCCGTGGAAGTCGTAGCCCTGGACGTTCAGGATGTCCATGTCCTTCGACACCTGCGACAGGTCCCAGCCGGCGTCGACCTTCTTCGGGTCGGCCGGGGTGAACGCGGTGAGCAGCTTGTGGTCGCCGCCCAGGGCGTCGAGCTGGACGCGGAACTCGTGGATCAGCGCGGCGAAGTTC
>NZ_JBEXZD010000098.1:0-32833 GCF_040628575.1 Streptomyces sp. NPDC006393 | reverse complement strand
GCCCGGACGGCTCGCCGGGTGAAGGCTCCGGGCGGTTCAGCCCGATCACGCCATCGAGGCAAGGACGGGGACGACGGGAACGGACGGGGCTGCCTGCTCGGCCCAGACGATCTTCCCGGTGGGGGTGAAGCGGGTTCCCCACCGCTCGGCGAACTGGGCGACGAGGAAGATTCCGCGACCGCCCTCGTCCATGGCCGCCGCGTAGCGCAGGTGCGGGGTGGTGCTGCTGCCGTCGCTGATCTCCATCACCAGGTTGGTTTCGCGCAGGAGGCGAAGGTGGACAGGGGGCGCCCCGTAGCGGATGGCGTTGGTGACCAGCTCGCTGAGCATCAGTTCGGTGGCGAACGCCGCCTCCCCCAGGCCCCAGTCGGCCAGCTTCGCGGACACCTCGGCGCGCAGGGCGGGCACGGCGGCGGGAGAGGCCGGGATGTCCCATTCGGCGATTCGGTCACGCGGAAACACGCGGGTGCGGGCGATCAGGAGAGCGGCGTCGTCGACCGGATGGTCGGGTAGCACCGTCTCCAGGATCGTTTCGCACGTTTCCTCCGGGTCGGATCCCGCGCCGGAGAGTGCCTTGCACAGCAGCGTCAGGCCGGTGCCGATGTCCCGGTGTCGGTCCTCGATGAGCCCGTCGGTGTAGAACACGAGCTGCGTGTCCTGCGGCAGCTTCCGCTCGACGGCCTCGAAGCGCAGGCCGCCTATGCCGAGAGGGGGGCATTCGGGCAGGTCGACGACCTCGACGCGGCCGTCCGGATAAACGAGGGCGGGGGGAAAGTGACCGGCCCGTGCCATCGTGCAGCTGCAGGAGACCGGGTCGTAGATCGCATACAAGCACGTGGCCGCGACGGTCCCGTACTCGCCGGCGCCGCCGGCCTCGGCATCCATCTGATGGACCACGTCGTCCAGGCGGGCCAGTAGTTCGTCGGGCGGGAGGTCAAGGGTCGAGAAATTCTGGACCGCGGTGCGCAGACGGCCCATGGTGACGGCGGAGTTCAGGCCGTGGCCGACGACGTCCCCGACCACCAGGGCGGTGCGAAAGCCGGGAAGAGGGATCAGGTCGAACCAGTCCCCGCCGACCTCGGCCTCGGCCGGCACGTATCGGTACGCCGCCCGGACGGCGTTGGTGTCCGGCAGCACACGGGGCAGCAGGCTGCGCTGCAGGGTGGTGGCGATGGACCGCTCCCGGCTGTAACGGCGGGCCAGCTGGGAGACCACAAGGCCGGCGACGAGCAGCAACCCCGCGGTGATGGCCTCCTCCGTGTTGTCTATGTAGGTGAAACTGGCGAACGGGGTGGTGAAGAAGAACACGAACCATGCGGCGGCGGACAGGGCTGTGAGGACCGCGGCCCCACGGTTGCCGAGGGCGGCCACCGCCGCAACGACCAACATCAGGATCAAGACCACGTTGGTCTCGGACAGGGCCCCCCGGGCGGGCAGCAGAAGCACACAGACGGCGAGGGGGACCGCCACTGCCGCAAGGAGCGCGGTCAGCCCCTTGATCAGAGCACGAGGCATGCCACACCTCCCTGTTCTCCGGTGTATCAGGCCCCACGGGGCGGGGCCAGTCGATACCGGGCGACCGGACCTGAACCACGGGCCGGTCAGAGCGGTTGATCCCCGATGGGGGCGTACCCACCGTGCCGGCGGGGGCGTCGATGCCACCCGCTGATGCCAGAGGCCCCGCCGGAAGAACCGGCGGGGCCTCTGATCTGTGCGCACTCGGCAGGATTCGAACCTGCAACCTTCTGATCCGTAGTCAGATGCTCTATCCGTTAAGCTACGAGTGCTTGTCTGTTCTGTTTTTCGTCTTCGCTTCGGTCCTTCCGGCCCGCTCGCGGCGACAGGAAGAACATTACATGACTGCCGCCGTCATGTGAAATCCATTCCCCGCACCCCTTGTGACCTGCGGAAACACGGTTCGGGAGCGGGCGGCGGTCGGAGGCGCGCGGACGGTGAGGCGCTGATCCACACGGTCCGATGCGTACGGCCCGCACGACCCCTGCGACCCGTACGACGAAACCCCGGTCCAGTGGACCGGGGCTTCGGTGATCTTGCGCGGAGGCGGAGGGATTTGAACCCTCGATGGGCTTTAAGGCCCAAACCGCATTAGCAGTGCGGCGCCATAGACCGGACTAGGCGACGCCTCCAGCACAACCGCTCACGCGAGCGCGCGAATGGTGCGTGCAGATGATGACACACACGAGCGGGGTGTCACCAATCGCCCCCCACGGTACTAGGCAGGCGGGGCCCAGGGCAAAGTCCTTGCCGTGGCGTCGCCCGGCCGCGACGACAGGCGCAACGTCGCGGGGGCCGGCGCGTTAGTCCGGGCATGGTGCAGTTCAGCTCACGCCTCCCGCGCCGCCCACTGCGGCGGCTCCTGCTCGGGGCCTCTGCCTCCGTCGTCGCGCTCACCGCGCTGTCCGCCCTGCCCGCCGCCGCCTCCGCCGGCGCGCCGCCGCCCGTCCGGGACGAGGACCGGGCCGGCGATCACCTCACCGTCACCGTGCGGCACGCCGGTCACGGGAGGGACGGGACGTTCGAGCTGTACTGCCATCCCGGCGGTGGCAGCCATCCGGACGTGCGAGGCGCGTGCGGGGCGCTCGACCGGAGCACGCGCTGGGGCCGTGACACCTTCGCCCCCGTGCCGCGGGACAGCGTCTGCACCATGCAGTACGGCGGGCCGGCCACCGCCCACATCACCGGGACCTGGGCCGGCCGGCCCGTCGACGCGACGTACGACCGCGGCGACGGCTGCGAGATCGGCCGCTGGGACCGGCTCGTGCCGCTCCTGCCCGACGTCGGTTCCTGAGGCCCCGCGGTCCGACCCCGGAGACCGTGATGGTCGCGATGCCGGAGTCGAGGAAGGTGGTGTTCCGGAGTCGGTGAAGGTGGTGTTCCGGAGTCGGTGAAGGTCGTGCGGAGGTCGTGCGAAGCGGAATCGTACGGTCACGGGTTCGACGTCACTTCCTCGTGCGACCTCCCTCTCATCCGGCGTCGCGGGCGCAACCTCAGCGCTTAGACTCGCTCGCGTGACACGCCGCGGGCCTGTTGGCAAGATGACCCCCGCGGTCGGCAAGGTGCGGTAACAGGGAGGAAGCGTCTCGTGAGCAGCAGGCCATCCCGAGGCGCTGCTCGCCTCGCTGCCATACTCGACGCCCTGCCCGACGCCTTGGTGCTGGTCAACGCCAACGGCACCGTCGTCAACGCCAACACCATCGCCCTGGAGGCCTTCGAGACGCCGGGCACGGCCCTGGTGGGGCGCGGGCTGCTCGATCTGCTGCCGCAGTTCGACTCCAAGCTGATCCCCGGCTCCATGCGCCGCCCCGACCACATCGACCCGCGCGGGCGGACCAAGCCGACCCGGATGATGGCGCGGCGCACCGACGGCACCGAGTTCCCGGTCGAGGTCACGAGCGCGAATCTGGAGAACGGCCAGCAGGCCTACGACGGCTCCGGCTACACCGGCGACGAACTGCTGATGCTGGTCGTGCGCGACCTGTCCGGCACCGTCGACACCGAGGCGGAGCTGGCCCGTTCGCAGCGGCAGACCGAGATGATCCTGCGGGCCGCCGCCGAGGGCGTCGTGGGCACCGACACCGACGGCCGGATCGTGCTCGTCAACCCCGCCGCCGCGCAGATCCTGGGCTACCGCGCCGGTGAGCTGGGCGGCCGCGAGCTGCACACCCTCGTCCTCCACTCACGCGCCGACGGCTCCCCCTTCCCCTACGAGGAGTCGCCGCTCTCCGACACCCTGCGCTCCGGCCGCAAGCACCGCGTGCGCGGGCAGGTGCTGTGGTCCAAGGCCGGGGACAAGGTCCCCGTCGACCTGACCACCGCACCCGTGCGCGACGGCGACCAGCTCGTCGGCGCCGTGATGACCTTCACCGACCGGCGCCCCTACGACGCCCTCACCGAGGAGAAGGCCGCCGCCGAGCAGCGGCACGCCGAGGAGCTCGAACAGCTCGCCGAGGAGCACGCCTCCGAGCTCACCGCCCTGCGCCAACGGCACATCACCGAGATCGAGGAGCTCACCGAGCTGCACGCGGAGGAACTCGCCGCCGGCGAGGAGCGGTACGCCGCGCTCGGGGAGCGGGAGAAGGACCGCTACGAGGCGCTCGCCGGCCGCCACGAGCAGCTGCTGACCCTGCTCGGCGGCTCCCTGCGCGGTCCCCTGGACGAGTTGCGCCGCGAGCTGGCCGCCCTCGCCGCCGACGACGCCGGCCAGCTGTGGCCCGAGGCCAACCAGGTGCTGCACCATCTCTCGGCCGGTTACTCGCGCATCACCACCCTCATCGACAACGTCCTCTCCTATCAGCGCCTCGACGTCGGCAGCGAGGAGATCACCCGGACCAAGGCCATGCTCGACGCCGTCGTGGCCGCCGGTGTCGACGGGGCCGTCGAGCTCGTCGGGCCCGGCCGGGTGCAGTTCGCCGTGCACGCGCCGCCCATCGAGGCCGAGGTCGACCCGCGCCGGCTCGCCACCGCGCTCGCGCATCTCGTCGCGGACGTCGCCGGCGTCGACGCGACCGGCAACGCGCCCGTGTCGGCGGGCGGTTACATGGACAACACCGTGGTCGTGGCGGCCGCCCAGCGCGGCGAGGTCGTACGGATCGAGGTGCGCGGGCCGTACGCCGGGGGAGACCCGGTGCACCAGCCGATCGTGCGCGGGATCGTCCGGGCGCACGGCGGTGTGCTGCAGACCCATGAAGTGCCCGGCATGAGCGGCAGCGCCTACGTCCTCGAGGTGCCCATCGGGGGCGGCGCCGGGGCCGTGGCCCACGACCACCACGGCCAGGCGGGGATCGCGGCCGCCGGTACGGAGGCGGGATCCGCGGCCGGGCCGGAGCCGGCGGCGAACTCGGGTACGGAGGCGGGGTCCGCCTCCGGTGGAGGGGTCGTTTCGACGGAGATCGCCGTGGCCGGGGCACCCACTGTGCCCGCACAGGCCTCCGGTGGCGGACGGCGCCGGGCCCGGCGGTCGTCCACGGACGCGTTCCTGGAGGGCGACGGCGAGGGCGACGCCCCCGCGTCCGGTGGCCAGGCCACTCCGACCGGGCGGCGCAGGCGGCGCCCGGCCGAGGAGCCCGCGCCGGTCCCAACCCAGGGCCAGGCTCAGGACTCGGCCGAGGGAGCCGAGGCGTCCGGCGGTACGGGCCGGCGGCGCGGACGGCCCGCCGAGGACCCGGCCGTGGCCGAGGGCGCCGTGGTCACGGCGGCCGAGCATGCGGCGGGAGCGGCGGCCTCCGGTTCCGGCCTGGGCGGCACGGTGCCGCCGCAGGGCGTGCCCGCGCCCACCGGACGGCGTGCCCGGCGCGCGGCCGGTGAACCCCACGCTCTGCCGCCCGCGCTGCCCGTGGCGCCGGATGCCGCGTCCGCCTCCGCCTCCGCCTCCGCTTCCGCTTCCGCTTCCGCTGACGGTTCCGCCTCCGCGCCCGTCCAGCAGCCGACCGGGCGGCGTCGGCGTGCCCTCGCGGCGGCGACCGAGCGTGCCGCCGCGCAGGAGGCGGCTCCCCGTACGGTCTTCGCCCTGCCGCCCGCCGACGTGGACCGGCCGGCGTCCCAGGACGAGTCCGCGACCGCGACCGTGCCCATGCCCGCGCCCGCGTCCGCGGCGCAGGGGCCGGGCGTGCCGCAGCAGGTTCAGATTCCGGGGCAGGCCACCGGTCGCGGATCCGGATCGAGTACCGATGTCGGTGCCGGTGACGGTCCCGGTTCGGGTGCAGATGCCGGTGCCAGGGCCGGTGCCACGTCCGGTGGCGACACGGGGCAGCACGACGGCGTGTCCGCCGGGCAGGCCGACACCCACACGCCCCCGCAGCCGCATCCCACGAGCACGCCGACCGGGCGACGGCGGCGTGCGGTGGCCCAGCCGCCGGAGCCCGCGGCAGCCGCCGCCGCGACACCGGCGCAAGGCGTGCCCGCCCAGGGCATGCCCGCGCAGGGAGCACCAGGAACGATCGGACACGGCGTGTCCGCGCAGGGTGGTCCGGTGGCGCAGGGTCTTCCCGGGCAGCCGGCCGGAGCGCAGCGGCCTCCGGCGCAGGCGTCCGCCCAGGGCGCGCCGGCCCAGGAACAGACCACCACCGGACGGCCGCTCCCGGGCGGGGCCGCTCCCGCGCACGGCACCCCCGCAGCGGGCACCCCGGCCCAGGGCTTCCCCGCCCAGGCTGCCCCCGCCGCACAGCAGGCCCCGTCCGCGCAGCAGGCACCGGCCGCACAGCAGACCCCGGCCGCCGGTACACCGGCCCCGCAGCCGTGGCCCGGCACCGGTGACGCACCCGGCCCGGGCGTCCCCGTACCACCGAACGGTTCCGCCGGGCCCGTGCCGCCGAACGGCACCGCGGCCGTCGTACCGCCGCAGGGTGCTCCGGCCGCTCCGGCCCACCCGAACGGGGCGGGCGCCCCCCCGCCTCCGAACGCATCCGGTACGCCGCCGCACGGCACCCCGGACCACGGCACCCCGGCCCACGGCAGCCCGCTGCCGCCCGAGCAGACCGCCGGACAGCCCACCGCACAGCGCGCCGGACAGCCCGTCGCGCAGGCCCCTCGGGCCCCGCAAGCCGCACAGGCCTCCGGGCAGCCGGTCGTCGCTTCACCCGTTCCCGGTGGGGGTGGTCCGCGGGCGGCTCAGCCGCTGCCCGCCGAGGCCGCCGCGCCCGTCGACCCGAACTCCACCCAGGGCCGGGCGATCAGCGTACGGACGCTCGGGCAGGGCGTGCCCTTCAGCCGTCAGGCCGCCCAGGTGCAGCAGCCGTCGGCCACGCCGCCCCCGCACACGGCGGGCGGTTCGGGCCGCCGCCGCAAGCTGGGCACGCCCCCGGACCCGGCCGCCGCACGCCCCGAGCAGCGGCCCGAACAGACGGCGCGCACGCACCCGCCGGCCGAGCAGGCCTCCGGGCAGCCGACCCTGGGCGGTTCTCCCACGGGCCCGGCCCCCGCGGCCTCTGCCGCCCCGGCGGTCCCCGGGCAGCCGCGGCTCGCGCAGACCACCGAGGGCGCCGGACGGTCGTACGCCATAGGAGCCCCGGACGAGAACGCCGCCGAGGGACCCGAACCGCTGGACGGCCCCGGCGGTGCCGTCGAGGTCGCGGACATGCCGCGCCCGCAGCCGATGGACGACGAACTGCCGCCTGAGCCGCTCGACAACCCGCGTCGGCTGCTGGTCTGGCCGGCCCCGGACGTCACCACGCAGCAGGCCCTGAGTGACCGCGGCTACCGGCCGGTGATCGTGCACTCGCGCGAGGAGGTCGACGCGCAGATCGCGGCCTTCCCCGCCGCGCTCTTCGTCGACCCGCTGACCGGGCCGATCACGCGCACCGCGCTCCAGTCGCTGCGGCAGGCGGCGGTCGCCGCGGAGGTGCCCGTGCTGGTCACGGCCGGGCTCGGGCAGGCGACCCGCGAGGCGGCCTACGGCGCCGACCCTGCCGTACTGCTGAAGGCGCTCGCGCCGCGCGACAGCGAGCAGCACCCGCCGCGCGTGCTGCTCGTCGAGGAGCACGCGGAGATCGCGCTGGCGCTGACCGCGACGCTGGAACGGCGTGGCATGCAGGTGGCGCGGGCCGCGAGCGACGGCGACGCGGTGACGCTGGCGGGACAGTTCCGGCCCAACCTGGTGGTGATGGACCTGATGCAGGTGCACCGCGGCCGGGCCGGGATCCTGGACTGGCTGCGCGCGAACGGGCAGCTCAACCGCACCCCGCTCGTCGTCTACACGGCCGCCGTCGACCAGGCGGACCTGCCGCGGCTGGCCTCCGGCGAAACGGTGCTGTTCCTCGCCGAGCGGTCGACGAGCAGCGAGGTCCAGACGCGGATCGTCGATCTGCTGGCCCGCATCGGCACCAACTAGGCTTCGGCACCCACCGGGCGGGCCCACCGGGCGGGCCCGCCGGGCCGACCCGCCCCGCCCCGCAGGCCGTACAGGAGGGCCCGACAGGAGGGCCCGCCCTCACGGGTTTCCCGGGAGGGCGGGCCCTGTAAGCGGGCTACGGCCGCGTGACGCCTACAGCCGCGTGACGTCCAGTTCCCCGTCGGCGTACCGCCTGCGCAGCACCTTCTTGTCGAACTTGCCGACGCTGGTCTTCGGGACCGCCTCGACGATCGTCCAGCGCTCCGGGAGCTGCCACTTGGCGATCTTCCCTTCCTCCGCGAGGAAGGCGCGCAGGGTCTCGAAGTCGGCGGTGGCGCCCGGCTTGAGGACGACCGTGGCCAGCGGGCGCTCGCCCCACTTGTCGTCCGGGACGGCGACGACGGCGGCCTCGGCGACGTCCGGGTGGGACATCAGGGCGTTCTCCAGGTCCACCGAGGAGATCCATTCGCCGCCGGACTTGATGACGTCCTTGGCGCGGTCGGTGAGGGTGAGGTAGCCGTCCGGGCTGATCGTGCCCACGTCGCCGGTCTTCAGCCAGCCGTCCTCGCTGAACTTGTCGGCGGGGCGCAGCGGTTCGGCGTCGGGGCCGTTGTAGTAGGCGCCGGCGATCCAGGCGCCGCGGACCTCCAGCTCGCCCGCCGACTCGCCGTCCCAGGGGAGGCGTTCGCCGCCGGGGCCCGTCAGCCGGGCCTCGACGCCGGCCGGGAAGCGGCCCTGGGTGAGGCGGTAGCCCAACTCCTCGTCGGTGCCGACCGCGTACGCCGGCGGGCGGGCCACCGTGCCGAGCGGGGAGGTCTCCGTCATGCCCCAGGCGTGGCAGACCCGCATGCCGAGCTTGTCGAAGGCCTGCATGAGGGAGGGCGGACAGGCCGAGCCGCCGATGGTGACCTGGGTGAGGGAGGAGACGTCACGGGGGCGGGCGGTCAGCTCGGCGAGCAGACCCTGCCAGATGGTGGGGACGGCGGCGGCGTGCGTCGGCTTCTCGCGCTCGATCATCTCGGCGAGCGGGGCGGGCTGCAGGAACCGGTCCGGCATCAGCATGTTGACGCCGGTCATGAAGGTGGCGTGCGGCAGGCCCCAGGCGTTGACGTGGAACTGGGGGACCACGACGAGCGAGGTGTCCTGGTCGGTCAGGCCCATGGACTGGGCCATGTTGACCTGCATGGAGTGCAGGTAGATCGAACGGTGGCTGTAGACCACGCCCTTGGGGTCGCCGGTGGTGCCGGAGGTGTAGCACATGGCGGCGGCCTGGCGTTCGTCGAGCTCCGGCCAGTCGTACGTGGTCGGCTTGCCGGCGATCAGGTCCTCGTACTCGTGCACCTGTGCGGAGGCGCCGTCGAGCGGGGAGCGGTCGCCGGGGCCGGAGACGACGACGTGCTCGACCGTCTTCAGCTGCGGCAGCAGCGGGGCGAGCAGCGGGATCAGGGAGCCGTTGACGATGATCACACGGTCGGCGGCGTGGTTGACGATCCAGGCGAGCTGCTCGGCGGGCAGGCGAAGGTTGAGGGTGTGCAGCACGGCGCCCATGGAGGGGACCGCGAAGTACGCCTCGACGTGCTCGGCGTTGTTCCACATCAGGGTCGCGACCCGGTCGTCGCCGCGGACACCGAGGTCGTCGCGCAGGGCGTTCGCCAGCTGTACCGCGCGCAGGCCCGCCTCGGCGAAGCTGCGCCGCTGCGGCTCGTCCTCCCCGGTCCAGGTGATGATCTGGGACCGTCCGTGCACCAGCGCCCCGTGGACGAGGATGCGGGTGACGGTCAGCGGTACGTCCTGCATGGTGCTCAGCACGGCGTCCTCCCGGAGCGGCATGGCCTACACGGTGGTAGGGGGCATTGCCTACGCGGTAGTAGGGTTCGCGCTGATTCTGCGCACATACCATGCGGTATGTCACTAGGGGCGGACGATCGATCACGTGACCTTCTGCACGAGCGCCTCCTGACGGCGCCGGCCCGAAACCCGTTTCGAACGGCTCAGGAGCCCGCGTCAGCGGCCACGGTCGCCCTTGTCGGCAGGCGCCGGCCGCCCCGCCTCAGCGGACCGGCCCCAGCTCCGGATCCTCGCGCAGCTTGCCGAGCGCCCGGGACACCGCCGATTTCACCGTGCCCACGGAGACGCCGAGCACCTCGGCCGTCTGCACCTCCGAGAGGTCCTCGTAGTACCTGAGCACGACCATCGCCCGCTGCCGCGCCGGCAGCTTCATGATCGCCCGCCACATGGCGTCGCGCAGCGCCTGCTGTTCCGCGGGGTCGGCGGCGCCCGGCACGGGCTCCGGCTCGGGCAGCTCGTCGCAGCTGAACTCGTCGACCTTGCGCTTGCGCCACTGCGAGGTACGGGTGTTCAGCAGCGCACGGCGGACGTAGCCGTCGAGCGCCCGGTGGTCCTCGATCCGCTCCCACGCGACGTACGTCTTGGCGAGCGCGGTCTGCAGCAGGTCCTCCGCGTCGCTCGGGTTCGCGGTCAGCGACCGGGCGGTGCGCAGCAGCACCGACTGGCGGGCCCGCACGTACGACGAGAACGACGGATACGCCAGGCTCTGCGTCGCCGCCGGTACGGCGGCGGTCGACGCGCTGGTGCAGACGGGTGTGGTCATGCCTCCACGCTAGGAGCGCCCACCCCCGCGGTGTATCGCCCGCAGGTCCTGAAGCGGGGTCCCCCTCAGGTTGTAGGGGTGGGGTTGTCCGCACCTCCTGAGGGTGGACGAGGGACCGGTCCGTACTGCGGGTTCACCCCTGGGTGGCGTCCGGGTGACACCGTCCGCCGACAGCCCCGAGCACGGACAACCCCCGCACGGAGCACGGAGAACCGCCGAGCGGAGCACGGACAACTCCCGTGCCGAGCACCAGAAAACGCCTGCGCGGCGGTACCGAGGCACCGCCGCGCAGACGTGTGTTGCATCCCCACGAGCTGACCCACATGAGTTCAGGGCCGACGGATCCCCAGTGTGCGCGTCGGCCCGCCCCGGCTCACCACAGCGGGGAGAAGTCGATGGCGACGTTCCTGTTGCCCTGCTGGATGGCCGTGAACGCGGAGCCGTTGACCTGGGCGGTGTTGCTCTGGTTCGAGGCGCCGTAGCCGACCGCCTGCTGCTGCGTGGTGGACGAGTTGCCGTTGTTGTTGTGGCCGACCCCGCTGCCGACGACGCCGGCGATGCCCGCGTTCGATCCGTTGTCCGCGAAGGCACCGTTGTCCGCGGCCGCGACGCCGGCGAAGAGGGCCGCCGCGAGAGGGATGGCGGTGACGGCGGCGAGAACGCGGGCGGTACGGATGCTTGCCATATTGCTCCTCCAGTACGAGGTACGCACCGGCTGCCTGCCGGAGTACGTGACACTGCGTGAAGCTGCGTGAAGCTACCTGAACTCTGAACTGCGGCTTTCACCGGGGCAGTTGGCCGACCGCCCCGGCGGTTTCCCACGACGTCGCAAGATCAAGGTTGCCCATGAGCCTGCGTCGAACCACCCCGGAAGCCGTGATTCGCACGCAAGCGTGAGGACAAGTCGATAAACCCCCTTCACCACCTTTCTTGACCCACACCGCCCACAGCGGACCGAACCGGACCCCGGCCGACCCGGGCAGCCCCCAACCGCCGCAAGGGCTGAAGCGTTCCGCCAAACCCCGCCACGAACCGACCCGAAGTCGACAAATCCCCGCGCACTCCTCGGCGCGCCACACTCCCCCCTTCCCTTTTTCGAACACACATACGAAACTGAAGGCATGGCCACCATCGACCGGCAGGCCACGACGCTGGCCCTCGCACACGCCCTGTCAGCCGCCGAACGCGGACTGGCCGTCATCCCCCTGTCCCGGACGAAACTCCCGGCCCTGCGCTCCCCGCACCACGCCGACGCACCCGACCCGGCCCGGCCGCGCTGCCACGGCGAGTGCGGCCGCTTCGGCCACGGCGTGTACGACGCCTCCACCGACCCCGTCCGCATCCGCGAACTGTTCGCCGCCGCCCCCTGGGCCACCGGCTACGGCATCGCCTGCGGCCTGCCCCCGCACCACCTGATCGGCGTCGACCTCGACACCAAGACCGGCACGGACGCCCCGGCGGCCCTGCGCGAGATCGCCCTGCGCCACCTGTTCACCATCCCGCCCACGGTCGTGGTCGTGACCCCGAGCGGCGGCCGCCACCTGTGGCTGACCGGACCACCGGACGTCGTCGTCCCCAACTCGGCCGGCCGGCTGGCCCCCGGCATCGACATCCGCGGCGCCGGCGGCTACCTGGTCGGCCCCGGCTCCCGTACCGAACACGGCGTGTACGCCACCGCCCCCGGCACCGCCCACCTCGCACCCGCCCCCTGCCCACGGGCCCTGCTCGGGCTCCTCCTGCCACCGCCCCGCGCGCCCCGCCACCCCGCACCCGAGTCGACGGGCGGGCACGGCCAGGGCCTGGTGCAGTTCGTCCTGGGCGCCCACGAGGGCCAGCGCAACACCCGCCTGTTCTGGGCGGCCTGCCGCGCCTACGAGAACGGCATCGGCCCCGACCTCGCCGCCCCCCTGCTCGCCGCCGCTGTCCACGCCGGCCTTCCCGAACACGAGGCCCGAGCCACCCTCGCCTCGGCAGCCCGCCTCACAGGACACCGGCCATGAGGGCCCGGCCCCTTCGGGAAGCAGCAACACGACACGTCGGGACCTTTCGGCCCTTCCCGGCCCGGCGACCGGCCCAGCAGGAACCCGCGCATCCGCCGCTCCGTCCTCCTAGCGGGAGGTCACGATCGTCAGGCCCAGGACCCGCAAGCAACCGCGAGTAACAGGACGTGAGATGCCCAGGTCGAAGCGGAGCCACACAGCGGCCGGATGGCTGGCGTCAGCAATGCTGCTGACGTCTGGATGCACCGCCCTCGACCACAGCCCTGCCGACGCCAGAGGGTCGAAGGCGTCCTACGAGCAGGCGTACGCCGGCCACGAGCCGTTGCACGTGATCGGCTACCCCTCCACTGGCTCCCTCCTGGTGATGCAAGAGCTCGTGTGGGACATCGCCGACGGCAGGACGGACGAGCTTCGCAAGCTGGCCACCAGCGACAGCGGTGAGGCGGAGGCCGAAAGGACCGCCGCGAACTGGATCAAGGCATTCGGCGCCGGCGCCCGCGGAAAAGTGACAGGCGATTTCTACGACGGCGGTTCAGAACGCCAGGTCGTGGTCCTGTACTTCCACGACTCCCGCCAGGTGAAGGAGTTCACCGTTCGCATCGACGCCGACGCGGGCAAGGAGGACTGGCGGGTCCTGATGAAATCGACCGACTTCAAGGACGCCGTCCGCCCTCCCGGCTGGGCGCCCAAGGAACCGGGAGGAACCGGTTCCAGGAGGAACGGCGACTGATCGCATGAGCATGCGGAAGGGGTGTCCCTCGATGCGGGACACCCCTTCCGTCATGACCTGACGCGGTGGGTGTGGGATTTGAACCCACGGTGGCTCGCGCCACGACGGTTTTCAAGACCGTTCCCTTAGGCCGCTCGGGCAACCCACCTCGCGCCTGCCTGGTCGGTGGCGCGGGGACAAGAGTAACGGGTCGGCACGCGCGCGTGCGGGTCGGTTGTTCCGGGGAACGGGCCGCGCGTGCGGGGAGGTCAGTTGTCGCCGATGCGGGAGCCGAGGGTGACCTCGGTCGTGTGCTCCTTGCCGTCGCGCTTGTAGGTGATCTTGACCTGGTCGCCGGGCTTGTGGGTCCAGATCTCGCCGATGAGGGTGGGGCCGGAGTCGATCACCCTGTCGTCGAGCCGGGTGATGACGTCGCCGGGCTTGAGGCCGGCCTTGGCGGCGGGGCCGCCCTCCTCCACGGCGGCGGAGCCGGCGGCGCCCTGGTCGGTGATCTTGGCGCCGCTCGTCGAGTCCTCCAGGGAGACCGACGCACCGATCTTGGCGTAGACCGGCTTGCCCGTCTTGATCAGCTGCTTGGCGACGTACTGGGCCTGGTTGATCGGGATGGCGAAGCCCAGGCCGATCGAACCGGACTGGCCGGAGCCGCCGAGTCCGCCGCTGCTGGAGGACTGGATCGCGGAGTTGATGCCGATGACCGCGCCGCGCGCGTCGAGGAGGGGACCGCCGGAGTTGCCCGGGTTGATGGAGGCGTCCGTCTGGAGGGCGCTCATGTAGGACGCCTTGCTGTCGCCGCTGCCGTCGCTGGAGGCGACCGGGCGGTTCTTGGCGCTGATGATGCCCGTCGTCACCGTGTTGGACAGGCCGAAGGGGGCGCCGATGGCGATCGTCTCGTCACCGACGGCCACCTTGTCGGAGTCGCCGAGGGCGAGCGGTTTGAGGTTCGACGGCGCGTTCTTGAGCTTGATGACCGCGACGTCGTAGCCCTGCGCGTGGCCGATGATCTCGGCGTCGTACTTCTTGCCGTCCGGGAAGGTGGCGGTGAGTTTGCCGCCGTCCACCGCGTCGGCCACCACGTGGTTGTTGGTGACGATGTGGCCCTGGGTGTCGAACACGAAGCCGGTGCCGGTGCCGCCCTGGCCGTTGGTGCTCTCGGCCTCGATGGTGACGGTGCTCGGCAGCGCCTTGGCCGCCACGCCCGCGATCGAATTCGGGTCGCGCTTGACCTGCGCGGCGCCGGTGTCGGAGGCGGAGACCGTGGTGGAAGTGGTGTCGTCCTTCTTGGCCAGCGTGTAGCCGATGCCACCGCCCAGGCCGCCCGCGACCAGTGCGGCCACGAGCACCGCGGCGACCAGTCCGCCGCGGCGGCCCTGGGGCTTCGGCGCCGGCTGCTGGTACGTCGAGCCCCAGCCGGAGCCGCCCGAGCCGCCGCCCGGGCCACCCGTGGCGCCGTCACCGGCACCCGCACCGCCGCCCGCGTAGGCGGGCGTGTGGGGCGGGGGCGGCGGCCAGGAGCCGTCGACGGGCGAGCCGCCGGGGCCGGCGGCGGGAGCGGTGGGGCCGTGGGGGTCGGCGCCGGGTGCGGCTGATGCCTGTACTCCGGGTGCCGACGGCGCCGACGGCGTCGGCGTTGCCGGCGGGTTCTGCGCGTCCGGGGTGTCGGGCGCGTGCGGGGGTGTGCCGGGGGGCGGAAGCGGGGGCGTGGGGGCGCCGCCCTGGGGGGCGGCCGGCTGCGGGGAAGCTGCGGGAGATTCCACCGGCACGGGAGGTGCGGACGGGGCCGGGGGTACCGCGGTGCCCTCGTTCTCGGTGCTCACAGCTCTTCTCCTCGATCCACGGCTGTTGTTGTCGGTCGCACTCGGTCACGCGTCACGCCTGCCGACGACCCGGCGTGCTCCAGCTGTGCATGTGCATCTGTACGCAGTCAGCTTTTCCCACGGGCCGTCAGAGCACCATAAGCGGTGCCTGTGGGTCCGATGGCATTCTTTATATAGGTCATCTCACATGAAACGGACAAATTATCGACGCCCGATCGCCGTCACTCGCACCCCGCCGCAGTGGCACCATGACGCGGTGACCCACGTACGGCAGCACCACATCCAAGTCGTCGCCCACCGCGGAGCCTCCGAGGCCGCCCCGGAGCACACGCTGGCCGCCTACCGCAAGGCCATCGAGGACGGTGCGGACGCCCTCGAGTGTGACGTACGCCTGACCGCGGACGGGCACCTGGTGTGTGTGCACGACCGACGGGTCAACCGTACGTCGAACGGGCGCGGCGCGGTGTCCGCCCTGGAGCTCGCCGACCTGGCCGCGCTCGACTTCGGCGCCGGGCGGACCCGGGCCTTCTGGCGGGGCCGGGACGAGGAGCCGGACTGGGAGGTGCGGCCGGAGGATCCCGAGGACACCTCCGTGCTCACCCTGGAACGGCTGCTCGAACTCGTCGCCGACGCCGGACGGCGGGTGGAGCTGGCCATCGAGACCAAGCACCCCACGCGCTGGGCCGGGCAGGTCGAGGAGCGGCTGCTGGTGCTCCTGAAACGGTTCGGCCTGGACGCCCCCGCCTCGCCGGAGGAGTCGCCGGTGCGTGTGATGAGCTTCTCGGCGCGCTCGCTGCACCGGGTGCGGGCCGCCTCGCCGGCGCTGCCGACGGTCTATCTCATGCAGTTCGTCTCGCCCAGGCTCCGAGACGGGCGCCTCCCTGCGGGGATCCGGGTCGCCGGCCCCTCGATCCGGATCGTGCGCGGCCACCCGGCCTACGTCGAGCGGCTGAAGGGGGCGGGGCACCAGGTGCACGTGTGGACCGTGAACGAGCCCGAGGACGTCGATCTCTGTGTCGGCCTGGGCGTCGACGCCATCATCACCAACCGTCCGCGCGCGGTCCTGCAACAGCTCGGCCGCTGATCGGTCGCGGGCCTTGACCGGTACGGCCCGAGGCAGCATCCTCCGTTTTCGGCCACTCCGTAGAAATCCAGCCACATATAGCCGTGTCGTGACAGGGAGTGCTCCGGCGCGTTCGCTGTGTGTTCGATCGTTGCGAATGCGTCACCGGACGCGGAATGGCCGGTTTCCGGTTCAGGCCAATGGGGCATCCACACCGTGGCGTGGGGCGAAGGAGGTCTCGGGGGTGGCGTTGGTGGTGGCACAGGAGGTGCCCACGTCGTCGAGCATGGCCGTACCCCATGGCCCTGCGGGCGTGGGGGAAGCCAGACACCGGATGCGTGATCAGTTGCGCAGAGGTGGCGTGGCGGAATCGGTCATCGACGATGCCGTACTGATCCTTTCCGAGCTTCTGAGCAATGCGTGCAAGCACGGCCGGCCGCTGGGCGGTGCGCCGGCCGGTGACGGCGACGTACGGGCCGCGTGGCGCGTGGACGTGTGCGGCCGGCTGGTCGTCGAGGTGACGGACGGCGGCGGTCCCACCCGTCCGGCCCCGGCCACTCCCTCGGTCACGGCGCACGGCGGGCGCGGGCTGAACATCATCACGGCGCTCTGCGACGACTGGGGTGTGCGCGACGACATCCACGGCGAGGTCACGGTGTGGGTGGTCGTCCACGGCGACGTCCACGACCCCGACGCCGGCCGCGTCGGCCATCGTCGCGACGACTTCGCCACCCGCATCGCGGCCCCGGCGGTGGCGGCCCTGCCCGAGCTGGACTTCGCGGACGCCTTGGACGATCTGGACTGACGACCTGGGCTGACGGCCTGGACTGACGACCTGGGCTGACGACCTGGGCCAGGGGCCGACCAAGCGGCCCGGGCGTTCCGCAGGGGCCGCCCCTCGTTCGTGCGGCTGTTCCTCCGTTGTCCACATGCGCCGCCTTGTCCACAGCTTCCCGTCGTCGAGGGTGTGAACGACTAGGCTCGCGCCGTACGAGACGAGCCGTAACCGGGAGACACCCAGATGGCCAAGAAGCGACCCCAGACGAAGGCCAAGCGCCCGCAGCTCACGGACGGAGAGATCCCGGTGGTCGGCGCCCGCGAGCCGTGCCCCTGCGGCAGCGGCCGGCGCTACAAGGCGTGTCACGGCCGGGCCGCGGCGCACGCGGTGACCGAGCTGGTGCAGCGGCCGTTCGAGGGACTTCCCGGCGAGTGCGACTGGGTGGCGCTGCGCGAGCTGGTTCCCGCCGCCACGGTCGAGCTGACGCTCCGGGAGGGCCTGCCCGAGGGCGTCCCGTCGGTCACCCTGGCCACGGTCCTGCCGATGGCCTGGCCCGCCCTGCGCCGCGACGACGGCTCGGTGCTGCTCGGCCTGCAGAACGACACGGCGTCCGGCGACATCAGCCGCGACCTCGCCGACACCCTCCTGCGCGCCCTGGAGGCCGAGCCCGGCACCCCGGTGCAGGGGCGCCGCGCCCCGGCCGAGGGCCCGCGGCTGCAGGACCTGCTCGACGCCGACGCCCCCTTCGAGCCCCTGGTGCACACGGGCTTCGAGTTCTGGGTCCCGGACGCGGAGAACGCGACGCCGGAGGTCACCGCGTCCCTGGAGCGGGCCAACGCCGCGGCCATCCCGACCGTACGGCTGCAGGGTGTCGAGGCCGCGTACTGGTGCGAGACGCCGGAGAAGAACCACCTGCGCTGGGTCATGCCGCACCCGGAGGAGCAGCTGCTGGACGCCCTCGCCCGACTGCACGCGGCAGGGCGCTCCAGCCTCGGTGAGGGCACCCGTCTGGTCGGTTCCTTCCGCGCCCACGGCCTCACGGTGCCGGTGTGGGACCTGCCCGGCGAAGTCGGCGCGCAGGACGTGGAGAAGCCGGCCGCCGAGTTCGCCGAGCGGCTGGCCGCCGCGCTGGCCACGGACGTGCCGCTGACCGCCGAAGAGCGCCGCGCCCGCGGCGGCCTGACCAACCGGCAGGTCACGCTCAGCTGATCCGCCGGTCCGCCCATCCGCCGGTCCGCCGGTTCCATCCGATCCGGCCGACCGGACCGATCCACCACGCGATCCGCCGATCCACCGATCCACGGTGTCGGCTGACCGACCGGTCAGCCGAAACGCCGCGCACGGAACGGGTGACTCCAGTCACAACTCCCGGGCCGCGCAGGCGAGTCGGTGACCGGAAAGGCAACCCAGAAGATGACTGGAAAGCCGGGATCGAATTTGCGAACCGCCGATCTCTTGTTACCGTTCCAGTAGCCCGGTTGCTGGTGCATCCCCCGTCGCCAGCAACCGGGTCTTTCCGTACACGCCGTCGCTCACCGTGCGCAGTCGTGCGTCAACCGCCTGTCTCCACGGGAGAGTTGCTCCCCGAACGCAGCAGCAGCGGACCATGCCCGCCGCGCCCGTCCCGGTCGTCCCGACCCTCCCGGCGGGCGAACTCCGCGACGGCCGTGCAGGCGGAGGGCATTCCCCGGGTGCGCTCGCGGGGTGTCTCACACGTCCCCGGTTCGTCGTCGCCGTCCAGGGCGCAGTGGATCTGCACGGTGCGGTCGCCGGGGCCCATGAAGGTCAGGGCGGCGTCCAGGGGTTCGCCGCTCGCGTTGCGGTAGTAGGTGCGCCCCCAGCTCTCGGCGCCCTGGGTCAGCACACAGGTCTGCGCCTCGACGCCCTCGGGTGAGGAGACCTCGGGGCCGCAGCGGGCGGCGGTCGCCAGACCCAGGCCGAGCAGTACAGGGGTCGGCGTCCCGCTCGAGCGGGGCAGGACGGGTGCGGCGGACGGCACCTTGTCGTCGCCGCGCGCCTGGGGCCGTACGGCCGACGACGCGCCCGCACCGCCCCGGTCGCCGACCTGGCCCGCGGACGCCACCGCCAGCGGCACCGCGAAGGCGCACGCCACGACGGCCACGAGGGCGTAGAGGCGAACGCGCCGGGGATCGAGGCGACTGCGCCATGCGGATCGGCCTTCGTGACCGCTCTCCCGCCGAGGTCCCCGCCGCGCGTCCCGCCGAAGCTCCCACCGGCGCTGCCGATCACCTGCCTGCTCGCTGTCCAGGCCGCCGTCCCGTCCGCCGGCCCGTCCGCCTCCGCGCCCGGTTCCCCGCCCGCTTCCCTGTTCCTCGGAATGACGCAGCATAAAGGGAAGATAACGACCGGATCGGGCATCCTGCCCCGGCGCGCCCGACGCCCTTACAACTCGGGCGCGCTCACACCCGTACGAGTGAGGGCGTCCACCACCGCGTCCACCACGGCCTCCACATCCGGCACCCACGGCGAGGCGGAGCCGGGCAGCGGGGCGCGCTCCCAGCGGATCGGTCCGGCGCCGGTCTCGGAAGGCGGCAGGGCCAGGTAGCCACCCTCGCCGTGGAAGCGGAGCGAGCCGGGCACGAAGTCCTTGGCGTGCAGGAGTTCGCCGAGCTGCTCCAGGGAGTAGGGCTTGACGAGGATCGACCAGCGCGTGGGCGAGGCCACGACCGGGCCGAGCCGCATACCGACGCGGTCGAGGGCACCGAGGGCACGGGCGGCGGCGAGGGCCGGCAGGCTCACCGCGCAGGGGGCCCTGCCTCCCCTCCCCTCGGCCTCGCCTTCGCCTCGGCCCGAGCCGGCGGTCCCCCCGGTGGCCAGGATGATCGGCGCGGTCGGCCGGTTGGTCCACCACCAGCGCACCATCCGGGCGTCGGTCGTGGCCGCCAGGAGACCGGGGTCGAAGGGGTGTGCGCCGGGCACCGTGCACTCGGGGTCGGGGCAGCCGCAGCGACCTGGGCGCCGCGGGTCCGATGCCACGCCGGGGAGTACCGGCCATCGCCACTGGGTCGCGAAGGTCAGAGCCGCGCTGATCGACTCAGGCCTCCCGTCGCTGAGCCGGGACAGGAGCCTGCGTCGCCTTCCGGGGATCTCGCGCATGAGCGCTCGTTCCTTTCCGTTGCACCGCTGGCAACACCGTGGGCCACATCACACCATGGGTCGATCACTTCACTGTGCGTACCTGTTGGCGCATCACGCCCCTGCCTTCAGGCGGGGGTACCCCTATGGGCCGAGCATTGGCTGCTTTCCGCGGCAGCCCCGTCCGTGCGTCTACCAGGGGCACGGGCGTGGCGTGGGGTGGCGGAGCATGGCGTTTTGCTGTCGCGCGTTCTGCTCTCCGCCGCCGTCACGCGAGGATGGGGCACGGTCGTCGGTGGCTAAGACGCCCGGGTCCATCACCAGGTTCCGGGTGGCTCTCAACCACCCCTGGCCTTCTCCGAGTACGTACCCATCACGACCGCTGTGACGCTCTGTGGAGCAAACCCAGTCGACCGCAATAGACCGTTACCCGAGGCAGTTTCAAGCCAACTTGGTTGTTGCGCAAGGGGTCTGGAGGAAGACCCGTCCGGGCCCCTGACACCAGGAATCCCGGCAGGACAATGCTGGACATCCCCTCACGAGTGCGTGTACATGTGGAGACACTGCTGGCGGCGCAGAAGACATGGGGGTTTGCGATGCTTTCGAGCAGTACGCGCCGGTCGGAAAGCCGGACGCCATGAACGCCCCTCACCCTTCGAAAGTGGCCGGAATCGATTCAACGGTTCCCGCTCCCGCACACACTGTCCCGCCCGCTCCCTCAGCCCCGGGCGCCTCTCCGGCCGTCACCGCGCACGGCGCGCACTCCGCTCACACCCCGTACCCGCCGGGCGCCCTGTTGCAGGACCGGCTCGCCGGCTGGGTCTCCGATCTGACGACCCTGCACGAGCTGACCGAGCGGCTGGCCCGCACGGACCGGCTCGACGCCGCCCTGAAGGAACTGCTGCGCGCCGGTGCCGCCCTGGTGGGCGCCCGGCGCGGTCTCGTCGTCCTGGAACCGGACGACGGGCTCGGCCCCCGCACCACCATCGGGCTGGGGCTGGCCCGCGCCGATCTCGGGCACATCGAGACGGTGCCGCGCGGCGCGATGCCGTACGGCGCACTCCTGGACACCGCCGCGGGACTGCCCGGCGGCACCGGTGAGATCGTGCGCCCCGACCTGTTCGCCGAGGACGGCCTCGACCCCCGCCACCGCGAGGTGGCCGTCCGCCTCGGCTACGCCGCCGGCTACGCGCTGCCCCTGTCCACCGAGGCCGCCGGCCGCCTCGGCGCCGCCCTGTGGCTCTACGACGAGCCCGCCGAACCCGCCGAGCGCCCACGCCACCTCGCCGGCCTCTACGTCCGCTTCGCCACCGAGCACCTGGCGCGCCTGCTCGACTGCGAGCGCACGCGCGCGTGCATGGCGACGATGTACGAGGAACTGCTGCCCACCCGGCTGCCACGCGTTCCCCGGGTCCAGCTCGCCGCCCGGCACCGCACCGGCCCGCGCGGGGGCGGCGACTGGTACGACGCGCTGCCGCTTCCCGAGGGCGCGCTCGGCCTCGCCGTCGGCTCGGTCACCGGCTCCGGCCCCGGCGCGGTCGCCGCGATGGGCCGGCTGCGCGCCTCCCTGCGGGCGTACGCGGTGATGGAGGGCGAGGACCCGGTGGCCGTCCTCTCCGACCTCGAACTGCTGCTGCGGCTGACCGAGCCCGCCCGCTCCGCCACCGCCCTGTTCGCCTACTGCGAGCCGGAGCTGCGCCGGATCACCCTGGCCGGCGCCGGGCACAGCCCTCCGCTGCTGCTCGGCGGGCGGCGCACGGAGTTCGTGGAGACGTCCGTGTCCGCGCCGCTGGGCATGCTCGCCTGCTGGGAGGCGCCCAGCGTCGAGTTCCAGGTGGCCGCGGGCGAAACGGTGCTGCTCTACACCGACGGGCTGCTGCAACGCACCGGCGAGCCCGTCGACCGCGCCTTCGCCCGGCTGCACGCGGCGGCGGCGAGCGTCCCGCGCGCGGTGCGCCACGACGTGGGCGCGGTCGCCGACCACGTGCTGCGCACGGTCCTGCCGGACGGCCTGGACAGGACCGACGGCGCGGAGGACGTGGCACTGCTGGCGGCACGCTTCGACTAGGACTCCGCGAAAGGTGCACGGTCCGAGCAGCGTCCCCGGCGGTCCGAGCAGTGCGCCCCCCGGCCGTCCGGGCAACGCTCCCGGCGGTTGGGACGGTGCTCCGGCGGTTGGGACGGTGCTCCGGCGGGCGGTTGGGCCGGTGCTCCCGGTAACAGGTGCTGCCGCCTCGGGCCCCTTCCGTACGACCGTACGATGGGGGTGGTCCAGTGCCGTACCTAGGAGGAAGACCGTGTCGGAGGAGCTCACCACCCCGGAGACCCCGGAGAACGAGTCCGAAGAGCCGATCAAGCAGCGCAAGAACGGCCTGTACCCGGGCGTGTCCGACGAGCTCGCCGAGAACATGAAGTCCGGCTGGGCCGACACCGAGCTGCGCGACCTGAAGCCGGTCGAGCAGGCGGAGCACACCGCCCGCCGCCGCGCCGCGCTGTCCGCGCGTTTCCCCGGTGAGCGCCTGGTGATCCCCGCGGGCAACCTGAAGACCCGCTCCAACGACACCGAGTACGCCTTCCGCTCCTCGGTCGAGTACGCCTACCTCACCGGCAACCAGACCGAGGACGGCGTGCTGGTCCTGGAGCCCACCACCGCCCCGGACGGCACGAGCGGCCACCGGGAGACGATCTACCTGCTGCCCCGCTCCGACCGGGAGAACGGCGAGTTCTGGCTGTCCGGCCAGGGCGAGCTGTGGGTCGGCCGCCGCCACTCCCTGGCCGAGGCCGAGCAGCTGTACGGCATCCCGGCCTCCGACGTGCGCGAGCTCCCCCAGAAGCTGACGGAGGCCACCGGCCCGGTCCGCGTGGTGCGCGGCTACGACGCCGGCATCGAGGCGGCCCTGACCGACAAGGTCACCGGCGAGCGCGACGAGGAGCTGCGCGTCTTCCTGTCCGAGGCCCGGCTGATCAAGGACGAGTTCGAGATCGGCGAGCTGCAGAAGGCCGTCGACTCCACCGTGCGCGGCTTCGAGGACGTGGTGAAGGTCCTCGACAAGGCCGAGGCGACCAGCGAGCGCTACATCGAGGGCACGTTCTTCCTCCGCGCGCGCGTGGAGGGCAGCGACGTCGGCTACGGCACCATCGCCGCCGCCGGACCGCACGCCTGCACGCTGCACTGGGTCCGCAACGACGGCCCCGTCCGCTCCGGCGACCTGCTCCTGCTGGACGCGGGCGTGGAGACGCACACGTACTACACCGCCGACGTCACCCGCACCCTGCCGATCAGCGGCCGCTTCTCCGAGATCCAGAAGAAGATCTACGACGCCGTGTACGAGGCCCAGGAGGCCGGCATCGCGGCGGTGAAGCCGGGCGCCAAGTACCGCGACTTCCACGACGCCGCCCAGCGCGTGCTCGCCGAGAAGCTCGTGGAGTGGGGTCTGGTCGAGGGCCCGGTGGAGCGGGTCCTGGAGCTCGGCCTCCAGCGCCGCTGGACGCTGCACGGCACCGGCCACATGCTCGGCATGGACGTCCACGACTGCGCCGCCGCGCGCACCGAGACGTACGTCGACGGCACGCTGGAGCCGGGCATGGTCCTCACCGTCGAGCCGGGCCTGTACTTCCAGGCCGACGACCTGACCGTGCCGGAGGAGTACCGGGGCGTCGGTGTCCGCATCGAGGACGACATCCTGGTCACCGAGGACGGAAACCGGAACCTCTCGGCGGGCCTGCCGCGCCGCTCCGGCGAGGTCGAGGCCTGGATGGCGTCGCTGAAGGGCTGATACGAGTGTGAGGCCGGGCACCACAGGAGGTGCCCGGCCATTCACATGCCTAGGGGGATCTCGTGGACGTGCACCGGGACGACTTCTGGTCCGGTGTCGGGGTGGACCTGCATCTGGAGCCGGACGCGGCGGACGGCCGCCGGACCGGGCTCGAGCGGGCGCTCCGTGACGCCGTGCGGGACGGACGGCTGGCGCCCGGGACGCGGCTGCCCGCGACCCGGCGGCTCGCCGCCGAGCTCGGCATCTCACGGGGCACCGCGAAGGCGGCGTACGACCAGCTGGTCGCCGAGGGGTACCTGACCGCGCGGCAGGGCTCGGGCACCCACGTCGCCGCGCTGCCGGCCGTTGCCGCGGAGCAGCCCGGGGCGGCGGCACGTGCGCGTGCGCCCCGCTTCGATCTGCGGCCCGGCAGCCCGGACGTCGGGGCGTTCCCGGCGGCGGCCTGGCTGCGGGCGCTGCGCCGCGCCATCGCGACGGCGCCCTCCCTGGCGTACGACTACGGCGATCCGCGCGGCCGGATCGAGCTGCGCACCGCGCTGTCGGGCTATCTGGGTCGGGCGCGCGGGGTGATCGCGCCGCCGGAGCGGATCGTGATCACCTCCGGGTACGTGCAGGGGCTGGCGCTGCTCACCCGGGTCCTGGACGGCGGCACGGTCGCCATGGAGGACCCCGGGCTGCCCTTCCACCGAGAGGTGGTGCGGCGCAACGGCTTGAAGGTGGTGCCGGTACGGGTCGACGACCGGGGCGCCCGCGCACACGAGCTGGGCGAGGAGAGCGCCATGGTCGTCACGCCGGCGCACCAGTTCCCGACCGGCGTGACCCTGCACCCCGAGCGGCGGCGGTCACTGACCGACTGGGCACGCGCGCGTGGAGGGCTGATCGTCGAGGACGACTACGACGGCGAGTTCCGCTACGACCGCCAGCCCGTGGGCGCCCTCCAGGGCATGGCGCCGGGGCAGGTCGTGTACCTGGGCACCGCCTCCAAGACCCTCGGCCCCGCCCTGCGGCTGGGCTGGATGGTGCTGCCGCCGCACCTGGTCGACGCGGTGGCCGACGCCAAGCTGCACAGCGACCACCACACCGAGAGCATCGGCCAGCTGGCGCTCGCCGAGCTCATCGACAGCCACGCCTACGACCGGCACGTACGCGCCTGCCGGCTGCGCTACCGGCGCCGCCGCGACCAGCTCCTGGACCGGCTGGGCTCCCGCCATCGGGTGCGGGGGATCGCCGCCGGGCTGCACGCCCTGATCGACGTCGCCGACGAGGACGAGGTGCTGGCCCGCGCGGAGGCGGAGGGGCTCGCGCTCGGCCGCCTGGGCGACCACTGGCACGGACCCGGCCACGGCTCCGGTGACGGACCCGGCTCCGGTGACGGCTCCGGTGTCGGCTCCGGCTCCGGTGACGGCTCCGACTCCCGTCCCGGTGACGACTCCGCTCACGGCTCCGGTCACGGTGACGGCTCCGGCGCGGGGCGGCCCCAGGGGCTGGTCGTCGGCTACGGAACGCCCCGGGAGCGGGCGTATCCCGAGGCACTGGCCGTGCTGGCTAGGGTCCTTGACAGGGTGTGAGTCTTGCTGCCCTGTCCGCGCGAGTGGACCACTTGAACGGGTGGCCATTGGGTCTGCCGAGGGGTCCAACCTGCCTCTAACGTCGTCGCCATGACGGTCTCCCTCGTTCCCCCTCCGGGGCCGCAACGGATCCTCTCCCTCGCCCAGCTGACCAACTCGGTCGGCGACGGCGCCTACTACGTCACCTCGGCGCTGTACTTCACGCACATCGTCGGACTGGCACCCGCGCGCGTGGGGCTCGGCCTGACCGTCGCCTGGGCGGTCGGCTCGCTCGTCGGCGTGCCCCTGGGGCGGGTCGCGGACCGGCGTGGGCCACGCGGTACGGCGGTGGCGCTGGCGCTGGTGACCGGACTGGCGGTGGCGGCCTTCCTCGTCGTGCGCGGCTTCGTGCCGTTCGTGGCCGCCGCCTGCGCCTACGCCGCCGCCCAGTCCGGGCTCGCCGCGGCCCGGCAGGCGCTGCTGGCCGGCCTGGTGTCCGCGGCGGAGCGGACCGGGCTGCTCGCCCATCTCCAGTCGACGCTCAACGCGGGCCTGGCGGTCGGCGCGGGCCTGGGCGGGCTCGCCCTGAACACCGGCACACGGGCGGCCTATCTCGGCGTGTTCGCACTGGACGCGGCGAGCTTCCTGCTGTGCGCGGCACTGCTGCTGCGGGTGCCGTCGGTGCCCCCGGCCGCCCGGCACGCGCCCACCCGCCTCGCGGTGCTGCGCGACCGCCCCTATGTCGTCCTGACGCTGCTGAACACGGTCCTGCTGCTGCGGATGCCGCTGCTCAGCCTCGGACTGCCGCTGTGGATCACCGAGCGGACCGGCGCCCCGGACTGGGTGGTGTCCGCGCTGTTCGTGCTGAACACCGGCGCGGTGATGCTCTTCCAGGTGCGTATGGCGCGCGGAATCACCTCACTCGCCTCTGCCGCGCGCGCGGTGCGGGCTGCGAGCTGGGTGATGCTCGCGGCCTGCGCGGTGTTCGCCCTGTCGGCCCGCGTCCCCGCGCGGGTGGCCGTGGCCGTCCTGGTGGCGGGGGCGGTGCTTCAGGTGGTCGCCGAGATGGGACAGTCGGCGGGCGCCTGGCAGTTGTCCTTCGGCCTGGCGCCGGCCGGCCGCACCGGCGAGTACCAGGGCTTCTTCGGCACCGGCGTCACCGTGGCCCGCACCGTCGGCCCGCTGGTGCTGACCTCGCTGCTGGTGCGGTGGGGCACGCCCGGCTGGCTGCTGCTGGGCGGCGCGACGGCGGCGGCCTCGTACGCGATGGGCCCGCTCGCGCGCCGGGCCGCGCCGGCGGGCGGTGCCTCCCCGGGCGCCGGACTCGCTACACCGCCACCAGCGGTGCGCCGTGCCGCCACTTGAGGATCTTGTCGAAGCTCACCACCGCACCGCCCCGGCCCGGCTTGTTGCCGATGTGGACGTGGTCGGCGAGTTCCTGGATGAGGCACAGGCCCCGGCCGTGCTCGGACTCGGCGTGCGCGGCGCGGATCGGTGCTCTCCGGACGGCGGGAGAGAAGCCGGGGCCCGCGTCGGCGACCTCGATACGGCACTTCTCGCCGTCGAGGTAGGCGGTGACGCGGTAGGCCTCGCCGTCGCCGTCCTCGCCGTCCCCGCCGTGCTCGACGGCGTTCGCGCAGGCCTCGCTCAGCGCCACGGACAGGTCGTAGGAGATGTCGGGGTCGACGCCCGCGGTCTCCATCGTGCCGAGGAGCAGCCTCCGGGCGAGCGGCACGCTGGCAGCGTCACGCCGCAGATGGAGGGACCACCAGATGCTCATGCTCCAGCCTCCTGGCCGCGGCTCGACATACCGATACGTATTGCCCTTCGTGCCCAGCCGTAAGCACCGAGTTGACGCCGGACCGCTCGATCGGCGGATGCGGCGGGGGCGGAATCGGTGTATGCGCGGTCGGACGACGGCCCGAAGCCGACCGGGAAACAGCTGGAAGACCGCCGGAAGACCGCCGGTGGGAAGGCAGTCGGAGCGCGGTCGCAGGACAGTCGGAAAGCCGCCGGAAGACTTGGGACGCCGGGCCGCGGAGGACAGAGGGTGACCAGACGGACGTACCGCATCTTGTGGACCTGCCGTACGCACCATGGCCGCCCAGTGGGATGATGAGCGCGCCATGTCTGCCGCCCCCTCGCGCACGGCGCACGCCGCACGCGATCTCCGGATGCTGCGGGCCGCGGTGTTCGCCGCGGTCTGCGTCGTGCTGGCCGCGGCCGGTCACACGCTGGCCTCCTGCGCCACGGTGCCGCTGTGGACGCTGGGCGCGGGCTTTTTGGGGGCCCTCCTCGTGGCGGTGCCGCTCGCCGGCAGGGCGCGCTCGCTGCCGGGGATCGCGGCCCTGCTCACGGTCGGACAGACCGTGCTGCACACGCTGTTCGGGCTCGGGCAGCACGGCACGGCGGGCATGGGATCGTCCGGATCGACTCCCTTTGGGTCGACGTCCCTGGGATCGACCTCCTCGGGATCGGCGCAGGCCGTGTCCGACGCGGGGCTCGTGGAACAGGCCGCGCGATACGTGTGCGGCACGGGCCCGGCCGGCATCACTCCGGCCCGCGCGCACCGGATCCTCGTGGACGCGCACCTCTACTCCGGGCCCGCCCCTGGCACCTCGGCCGTACATCACCCGGCGGACGCCCTGTCCGCCACCGGTTCGATGGCCTCGCTGCTGCCGTCCCTGCCCATGCTGCTCGGTCACCTGCTCGCCGGACTCGTCGCGGGCTGGCTGCTGCGCCGCGGCGACCTCGCCGTGCTGCGGCTGATCGAGCTGTCGGCGCACGGAGTCGCGGAGGGCGCACTCGTACGCTCTCTGCGCGGGGCGCTCGCGCTGGTGCGCGCCTTGTACACGGGGCTGCCCACGGCGCCCGCGACCGGCCCGCGCTACGCGCGCGCCGCCGACACCTCGGCGCTGGCACCGCACTCCGCCACCCTCCAGCACACGGTGATCCGCCGCGGCCCGCCGGCCGCCGCCCTCGCCCTCGCCGCCTGACACGACGCGACCAGCACCCACGGGGACACAGAGCCGCCATCGAGCGGGTTCCGCCGAAGGGAGCGGCCGCCGTCGTGCGGCACGCGCGCGTGCCCGTTCCCGGGTCATCCGCCCCCATGCACCGGCGGTCACCCCTGCGCACGCGCCTGTCTCTTCACCACCGGCACGCACCGGCATCCGCCGACCGCGTCCGGTGTCCACCGGAACCCACTCGAAGCGGAGTGCACCTGTCATGAAGGCCGTCAGCCGCAAGACCACTCGCCTCGCCACCGTCGGCGCCCTCGCGGGCACAGCAGTCCTCGCCGTGTCCGTCCCCGCGTTCGCACACGTCACCGTGCAGCCGGAGGGCACGCCCGCCAAGGGCGGCTACGCCGTCGTCGACTTCAAGGTCCCCAACGAGCGCGACAACGCCTCCACCACCAAGGTGGAGGTCAACCTCCCGACCGACCACCCGCTGGCCTCGGTGATGCCGGAGCCGATCGACGGCTGGAAGATCGACGTCACCAAGTCCAAGCTGGCCAAGCCGCTCGAGATGCACGGCGAGAAGATCTCCGAGGCCGTCACCAAGGTCACCTGGACCGCCGAGGGCGACGGCATCGAGCCGGGCTACTTCCAGAAGTTCCCGCTCTCCATCGGCCAGCTCCCCGAGGACACCGACCAGCTCGTCTTCAAGGCGCTCCAGACGTACTCCAACAAGGAGGTCGTCCGCTGGATCGAGGTGCCGCAGAAGGGGCAGCCCGAGCCCGACAACCCGGCGCCGGTGCTGAAGCTGGCCGCGGCCTCGGACGGCGACGCCCACGGGGCGACCGCGCAGAACGCCACCGACGACTCCGAGCCCGCCGCCCAGAACACGACCGCGGCGTCGAAGAGCGGCAGCGACACCACCGCCCGCGTCCTCGGCGTCGTGGGCATCGTGATCGGCGCTGCGGGCGTGGCGTACGGCGTGTTCGCCGGCCGTCGCCGCACCACCGCCTGACCTGCTCGTCCGTGCCGCGTGCCGGGGCCGTGCGACGCTTGCGCACGACCCCGGTGCGCGCCGGAGATCTCACATCTGGGACATTTCTCTATGCGTAAGAAGACGTTCGCCGCGGCAGCACTGCTCGCCGCCGCCACGCTGACCCTCTCCGCCTGCGGGAGCGGCGACGACGGCTCCAAGACCGCCGCCGTCGTCTCCGAGGAGACCTCGCACAAGCCCGCGACGGTCCTCGACCAGCCGTTCGACAAGCCCGATCTGGTGCTCACCGACACACACGGCAAGAAGTACGACCTCCGCAAGGAGACCGCGGGCCGGCCCACGCTGCTGTACTTCGGCTACACCCACTGCCCCGACATCTGCCCGCTGACGATGAACAACCTGGCGGTCGCCAAGAAGGCGCTGCCCAAGGCCGAGCAGGACAAGCTGCGGGTCGTGTTCGTCACCACCGACCCCGGCCGCGACACCCCGGCCGAGCTCGGCACCTGGCTCAAGGGCATCGACGCCCAGTTCATCGGCCTGACCGGCGACTTCGCCACCATCCAGGCCGGTGCGCGCAGCATCGGCATCAGCATCGAGCCGACGAAGAAGGACAAGAACGGCAAGCTCGTCTCGGTGCACGGCACCCAGGTGATGGCCTTCTCGCCCAAGACCGACCGGGGCTATGTGATCTACGGCGAGGACGCCACCGTCGACGACTACACCAAGGACCTCCCCAAGCTCATCAAGGGGGAGAACCCGTGAGGCGCCCGGCGACCGCGGCCCCCTTCGTCATCGGCACCGTCCTGGCCGGAACCCTCCTGCTGACCGGGTGCGGCGGTTCGGCCTCCGCCGAGTCCGGCGGCAGGGCCGAGCTGTCCGTCAACTCCTCCTACATGCCCCAGCCGGTCTCGGACTCGATGGCCGCCGGTTTCCTGACGATCGTCAACAAGGGCGACGCCAAGGACGAGCTGACCTCGGTCACCAGCGACGCCGCCGGCGACGTCACCGTGCACGAGACCGTCGGCGGGGCGATGCGCCAGGTCGACCGTCTCGCCGTCCCCGCACACGGCCGGCTCGTGTTCCGCAGCGGCGGCAACCACCTGATGTTCGACGAGCTCAAACGCAGGCCGGCACAGGGCCAGACGGTCACGGTCGACCTGCACTTCGCCAAGTCCGGCGACCTCAGGGTCGAGATGCCGGTGAAGTCCGCCACATACAACCCCGCGACCGGACACTGAGGGAGGGACCACCTTGACGCAGACCACCGCCCCCCGCGTCCGGACCCTGGTACTGCTGCTCCTCGCCGTCACCGGCATGCTCCTCGCCGGTGCCGGACCCGCCTCCGCGCACGCCGCGCTGACCGGCAGCGACCCCCAGCAGGGGGTGGTGGTCGACAAGGCACCCACCCAGGTCTCGCTGACCTTCTCCGAGAAGGTCGCCATGAACGACGACTCACTGCGCGTCCTCGACCCCAAGGGCGCGCGCGTCGACACCGGGAGCCCCTCCAACGTCAGCGGCACCACCTACGCCGTCCGGCTGCACGCCGGGCTGCCCGACGGCACCTACACCGTCGCCTACCAGGTGGTCTCCGCCGACAGCCACCCCGTCGGCGGCGCCTACACCTTCTCCGTCGGGGCGCCCTCCAAGACCTCGGTCGCGGTCGGCGGCCAGGAGGTGGGCGGCGGGATCGTCGGCCTGCTGTACGGGCTGGGCCGCTACGTGTCGTACGCCGGCTTCATCGTCCTGGCCGGCGGCGCCGCCTTCGTCCTGGCCTGCTGGCAGCGCGGAGCCGGGGTACGGGTCCTGCAACGGCTCGTCGTCTCCGGCTGGGTGGCGCTCACCGCGGCCACGCTCGCACTCCTGCTCCTGCGCGGCTCCTACACCACCTCCGGGAAGGCCGGGGACGTCTTCGACCTGGACCTGCTCGGGCAGGTGCTCCAGACCAAGACCGGCGCCGCCCTCGTCTCCCGGCTGCTGCTGCTCGCCGCCGCCGCCCTGTTCGTGGCGGTGCTCTTCGGGGCCTACGAGAAACGGGACGACGAGGAGAAGCGCGATCTGACCTTCGGGCTCGCGATCGGCGGCACCGTGGTCGCCGCCGGGCTCGCGGCGAGCTGGGCGATGGCCGAACACGCCTCGGTCGGATTGCAGCCGGGCATCGCGATGCCGGTCGACGTCGTCCATCTGCTGGCCGTGGCCGCCTGGCTCGGCGGTCTCGTCGCGCTCCTGGTCGCGCTGTACCGGGCACCCGCGGACACCCCGGTCGAGGCCTCGGCCGTACGCCGTTTCTCCCGCGTCGCCTTCGGGTCCGTGCTCACGCTGGTCGCCACCGGCACCTACCAGGCCTGGCGCCAGGTCGGCACCTGGTCCGCGCTGACCGGCACCCGCTACGGGCAGCTGCTCCTGGCCAAGATCGGGCTCGTCCTGTTGCTGGTCGGGCTCGGCTGGTTCTCCCGGCGCTGGACGGGACGGCTGGCGCAGACGGCGGCCGGGGCCGTGGCCGTGGCGGAGACGAAGAGGCGTACGAGCCCTGGCTCGGAGGAGACGCAGGAGGCGGAGGAGACGCAGGAGGCGGAGCGGAAGGAGGCCGCGGCTGTACGCAAGGGTGCGACGCGCGCGGCGAGTCCCGCCGACGGCGACTCCGGTGGAACGCACTCCCCCGACGGCGACTCCAACGGTGACTCCGACGGCGACTCCCGGCGGGCCGCCCAGCTCGCCCGGCAGCGGGCCGCCATGGACGCCGCACGGCAGAAGCGGCTGCGCGACGCCGACCCCCACCGGTTCGGGCTGCGCCGCTCCGTGCTGACGGAGGCCGGTGTCGCCGTCGTCCTGCTCGCCGTCACCACCGTGCTGACCCAGACCGAACCCGGCCGTACGGAGGAGGAGGCCAAGGCGGCCACGACCTCCTCGGCGGCTTCCTCGAGCTCCTCCTCGTCCTCCGCGGGGGCGGTCACCCTCGACATGCCGTTCGACACCGGCGGCCAGAACGGCAAGGGCGTCGTACGGCTCGACATCGATCCTGCCCGGGTGGGCGGCAACGAACTGCACGTCTACGTCCAGCGGCCCGACGGGCAGGCGTTCGACATCCCCGAGGTCAAGGTCGCCTTCACCCTGACCGCGAAGAAGATCGGGCCGCTGCCGGTGGCCCCCGACCACATCACGACCGGGCACTGGGCGGCGAGCGGAGTGCAGATCCCCATGGCCGGCGACTGGAAGGTCGCCGTGACCGTGCGGACCTCCGACATCGACCAGGTGACCGTCACCAAGAACGCGCAGATCGGCTGAGCACCACCATGACCGACCAGTCCAGCCCGAAGACCGGCCCCAAGGCATCCAAGGGCGCCAAATCCGCCAAGTCCGCCACATCCCCCGAGGCCACCAAGTTCCCCGAGGCCGCCACGTCCAGGGCCTCCAAGGCCGGGCCCAAGGCGTCAAAGGCCACGGCCGAGCCGGCCGTCCCCAGCCTGCCCCGGCAGTCCGCCTCCGAGGAGAACGGCTCCCCCGCGGCGGGTGTGTCGCGCCGGCGGCTGCTCGGCACGGCCGGTGCGACCGGCCTCGCGGAGCAGATGAACGTGCGGTCCTCCACGCGGGCCACGTCCGAGGGGTCCGAGGCCGCGTAGTAGG
>NZ_JBEXZD010000097.1:0-33328 GCF_040628575.1 Streptomyces sp. NPDC006393 | reverse complement strand
CCTCTACCACGTGTTCGGCTGGGCCTGGCTCACGGTGCTCTTCCCGTCGATGGGCGTGATGTTCGCGCTGGCGGGCTCCCTGATGGCACGCTCCCTGAACCGCCCGGCGGCGAGCGTGATCAAGGGCAGGCTGAGAAGGCTCCTGCCGCCGATGTGGGCGTTCGGCGCGATCCTCCTGCCCCTGATGCTGGCGGCCGGCTGGAACCCGGTGAAGGACCCCGACATCGGCGGCACGGCCGGTCTGGTGAAGCTCCTGACCTACGTCGTCCCGGTGGGCGCCCCGCCGTATCCCGAGCACCTGGGCTCCGACTCCGGCCTGCTGGACGTCACCTGGGCGGACGACGCGGCGGGCCCGCTGTGGTACCTGCGGGCGTATCTGTGGTTCGTCGTGGCGTCACCCCTGCTGCTGCGGGCGTTCCGCCGCGCCCCGTGGCCGACCCTGCTCGCCCCGCTCGCCCTGACCGCGGTGGTCGGCACCGGCCTGGTGACGATCCCCGGCGAGACGGGCGACGCGGTGACGGACTTCGCGGTCTACGGCGGCTGCTGGATCCTGGGCATCGCCCACCACGAGGGACTGCTGCGGCGGATCCCCCGCTATGCGGCGGTCTCGGTCTCATCCGCGCTGATGGCCTTCGCGCTGTGGTGGGCGTCCGGCCATCAGGGCCCCGACGGCTGGGACCTGAACGACATCCCGCTCGCCCAGGCGACCTGGTCCTTCGCGGTCGTCGTGATCCTGCTCCAGTACTCCCCGTCCTGGCAGCGCTTCCCCGACCGGCTGCGCCGCTGGGAGCCGCTCGTCACCCTCGCCAACAACCGTGCGGTCACGATCTACCTCTGGCACAACCTGCTCATCACCCTCACCGTCCCCCTCCTCGACGAGGCCTACAACCTGCCCTTCCTGCGGGGCGACCGCGTGTCGGCGTTCCTGGACTCCACCTACGGCCTGTGGATGTTCGTCCTGGTGTGGCCGCTGATCGCCGCCGCGATCCTCGCCTTCGGCTGGATCGAGGACCTGGCGGCGAGACGGAGACCACGACTGTGGCCGAGCGGGAAGCGGCGGCCGGGCGCGACCACGGGCAGGTGACCTCTCACCGTCCCGCCCCGCGAGGTGAGAGCAACGTTCCCCTGCGGTGACCCACCGCCACAGGCCGGAAACGCGCCTTTCCTACCGTCGGGCTCAGTCAGTCGACGACAGTCGACGGCCGGACCGAGCACCCGGAGCCCGTGGAGGCGCGATGACAGCCCCAGCCCCAGCCCCGCCCCGTCGCAGTGGCCGCTGGATCGAGCACTGGGACCCGGAGGACGAGGGGTTCTGGGAGGCGAGCGGGGAACGGATCGCCAACCGGAACCTCTGGTTCTCGGTCCTGTCCGAGCACATCGGCTTCTCGGTCTGGACCCTGTGGTCCGTCCTGGTGCTCTTCATGGGCCCGGAGTACGGCCTCACCCCCGCCGACAAGTTCCTGCTGACCTCGGTGGTCACCCTCGTCGGCGCCGTCGTGCGCGTCCCCTACACCTTCGCGGTGGCCCTCTTCGGCGGCCGGAACTGGACGATCGTCTCGGCGGCCCTGCTCCTCGTCCCGACGATCGCGGCCTTCACCGTCATGCACCCCGGCACCTCCTTCTCCACCTTCCTGGGGGTCGGGCTGCTCGCCGGCATCGGCGGCGGCAACTTCGCCTCCTCCATGACCAACATCAACGCCTTCTTCCCCCTGCGCAGGAAGGGCTGGGCGCTGGGCCTCAACGCCGGCGGCGGCAACGTCGGCGTGGCGGCGATCCAGCTGGTGGCGCTCGCCGTCATCGGGGCGAGCGGCGGACCGCGCGTCCTGCTGGGCATCTACATCCCGCTGATCGTCGTGGCCGCCGGGTGCGCCGCGCTCTTCATGGACAACCTGGCGACGGTGAAGAACGACACCGGCGCGGCGAAGGACGCCGCGAAGGACGCCCACACCTGGATCATGTCCTTCCTCTACATCGGCACCTTCGGCTCCTTCATCGGCTACAGCTTCGCCTTCGGCCAGGTGCTGACGAACCAGTTCGGCCGGACCCCGCTCCAGGCGACGTACCTCACCTTCATCGGCCCGCTGCTCGGCTCGCTGGTCCGGCCCGTCGGCGGCCGGCTCGCGGACCGGTACGGCGGTGCGCGGATCACCCTCTGGAACTACGTGGCCATGGCCGCCGCGACCGCCGCCCTGATCGCCGCGAGCCTCGAGAAGTCGCTCCCCCTGTTCGTGACCGTCTTCGTCGCCCTGTTCGCGCTGAGCGGCCTCGGCAACGGCTCGACGTACAAGATGATCCCGGGCATCTTCCAGGCCAAGGCCCTGGCCAAGGGGCTCGAAGGGGAGGCCGCCGTGGCCCACGGCCGCCGTGTCTCCGGCGCCTCCATGGGCCTGATCGGCGCCGTCGGCGCGCTCGGCGGGGTCGGCATCAACCTCGCCTTCCGCCAGTCCTTCCTCTCCTACGGCTCCGGGACCGGCGCGTTCGTCGCCTTCCTCGCCTTCTACGGCGTCTGCTTCGCGGTGACCTGGGCCGTATACCTCCGCCGCCCGGCGGGGCAGGCTGTGACTACGGTGGCAGCGGAGACGAAGTCGCGGCTCGACTACGCCGAGGTGTGACGTAACACCGGTGCAATGAAGCCGAACCGAGCCCGTCATGCGCCGTTGACAGGCTCGGTGGCGGCGTGCCGGTCAGCTAGGAGAGCGAGCACATGTACGACGAAGAGCACCAGGCCGAACGGTCCGAGCACGGGCCGCTCGCCGGATTCACCGTGGGCGTGACCGCCGCGCGCCGGGCCGACGAGCTGGGCGCCCTGCTCCAGCGGCGGGGTGCCACCGTCCTGCACGCGCCCGCCCTGCGCATCGTTCCGCTCGCCGACGACGGGGAGCTCCTCGCCGCCACCAAGGAGATCATCGACCAGGTGCCCGACGTGGTGGTCGCCACCACCGCGATCGGCTTCCGCGGCTGGGTGGAGGCGGCCGAGGGGTGGGGGCTCGGCGAGGCGCTGCTGGCCCGGCTGCGGCGGAGCGAGCTGCTGGCGCGCGGGCCCAAGGTGAAGGGTGCGATCCGGGCCGCCGGGCTGACCGAGGAGTGGTCCCCGTCGTCGGAGTCCATGGCGGAGGTGCTCGACCGGCTGCTCGGGCAGGGTGTGGAGGGCCGCCGGGTGGCCGTACAGCTGCACGGCGAACCGCTGCCGGGGTTCGTGGAGGCGTTGCGCGCCGGGGGAGCGGAGGTGGTCCCGGTGCCGGTGTACCGCTGGCTGCCCCCGGAGGACCCCGGCCCGCTGGACCGCCTCCTGGACGCCGCCGTCTCCCGCGGCCTGGACGCGCTCACCTTCACCAGCGCACCGGCCGCCGCGTCCCTGCTGGCGCGGGCCGAGGAGCGGGGACTGCTGCCCGAGCTGCTGGCCGCGCTCGGCCACGACGTGCTGCCGGCGTGCGTCGGCCCCGTCACCGCGGTGCCGTTGCAGGCGCACGGCATCGACACCGTGCAGCCGGAGCGGTTCCGGCTGGGCCCGCTGGTGCAGCTGCTGTGCCGCGAGCTGCCGGGGCGGGCGCGGGCGTTGCCCGTCGCGGGGCACCAGGTGGAGATCCGGGGCCACGCGGTGCTGGTGGACGGGGACCTGAAGCCGGTACCGCCGGCCGGGATGGCGTTGCTGCGCGCCCTGGCCCGCCGCCCCGGCTGGGTCGTCGCCCGCGCGGACCTGCTGCGCGCCCTGCCGGGGGCGGGCCGCGACGAACACGCGGTGGAAACGGCGATGGCCCGCCTGCGCACGGCGCTCGGAGCGCCGAAGCTGATCCAGACGGTGGTCAAGCGGGGCTACCGCCTGGCCCTGGACCCGGCGACGGAGGGGAAGTACGCGGAGGCGTAGGGGCGGAGCCCCGCCGATGACGCCTGGGCGGGCTTGCCGGCGTACCCGGCCGACGGCACGGCCGGGTGGAAGTCCGGGGCCCGGGAAAGTCCGTCGGTGGTCAAGCGGGGCTACCGCCTGGCTCTGGACCCGGTGACGGAGGGGAAGTACGCGGAGGCGTAGGGGCGGAGCCCCGCCGATGACGCCTGGGCGGCCTTGCCGGCGTACCCGGCCGACGGCACGGCCGGGTGGAAGTCCGGGGCCCGGGAAAGTCCGTCGGTGGTCAAGCGGGGCTACCGCCTGGCCCTGGACCCGGCGACGGAGGGGAAGTACGCGGAGGCGTAGGGGCGGGAGCCCCGCCCATGACGCCTGGGCGGGCTTGCCGGCGTACCCGGCCGACGGCACGGCCGGGTGGAAGTCCGGGGCCCGGGACAGACCGTCTCGTGCGGTTCCGGCTACCCCGCGGCGAGCGTGTCCGCCGGAGTGCGCGGCCACAGCGGCCACCCGTGGCGGCGGGCCTGTTCCCGCATGACCGGGTCGTCGCCCACGACGACCGCCCGGCCGGTCATGCGCAGCAGCGGCAGGTCGGAGACGTGGTCGCCGTAGGCCGTGGACGCGGCCAGGTCGAGCGCGCCACGGGTGGTCAGCGTGCGTACGGCCTCGGCCTTGGCCTCGCCGATCATGGGCACCTCCACCCGCCCGGTGTACGTGCCGTCCGCCGTATCGGGGTCGGAGCACAGCACGATGTCGGCGTCGAGATGGCGGGCGATCGGCGCGAGGCAGGCGCGGAAGGAGCCCGAGACGAGGACCACCAGGTCGCCGTCCCGCTGGTGTTCCCGGACCGCGGCCACCACGTGCTCGTTGAAGAAGGCCCCGGACCGCAGTTCGTCCCGGAACCAGTCCTCGGCGAGCCGGGCGATCTCCCGTACGTCGGCCCCGGCGTAGGAGGCGAAGTAGGCGCGGTTGGTCTCCGCGCGGGGCACGCCGGCGGCCGTCATGGCCTTCAGCCGCTGCCGCTCGTGGCGGTACGCCGACGGGGGGTGCCCCTCGGCGGCCAGGCGGTACTCCAGGAACCGGAACATGCTGGTGACGTTGATGACCGTGCCGTCGACGTCGAAGAAGGCGGCTGCTCGGCGCGTCGGTGTTCGTCGCATGGGAGTCGGCCTTCCGTGGGGTCTTGGCGGAGGTTCGTGGGCCTGTGGGGGAGCGGGGACGACGACACCCGCCCCGCGCGCCCGTACCGGGGGAGTGAGGAGCGCGCGGGGCGGAGCAGACAGGCCCGTCAGCCTGCCGCCGGCGGCTCCGCCACCGGCAGCAGCCCGCGCTCGGCGAAGACGCGCTTGGCCGTGCTGAGGGCGTTGAAGGTGCGCGGAAAGCCGATGAAGGCCAGGCCGTGCACCAGTGAGTCCACCACCTCCCGCGGGGTCAGGCCCGCGTTGAGCCCGAGGCCCAGGTGGAAGGCGAACTGCCGGTCGGTGTCGCCCAGGGCGGCGAGCATGGACAGCGTCACCAGTTGCCGTTGTCTGTCGTCGAGTCCGGGTCGGCCGTACAGGTCCCCGAAGACGAACTCGGCGACGTACTTCCCCATGTCGGGCGCCACCTCGGCGAGCGCCGTGAAGATCGCGTCGCCCTTGTCGCCGAGATCCTCCAGCCTGGCCTGTCCCCGCTCGAAGCGCGGGTTGCCGCGCTGTTCCACGCGGATGTCACGGGTCATGCCGCGGCCTCCGCGTGACGGGCGGTGAAGTCCAGCACCCGCTGCCAGGCGTCGGCGCTGACGTCCTTCCACTCCTCGGCGCCGCCGTCGAAGAAGGAGTGCGGGGCACCCTCGTAGATCTTGTACTCGTACGTCTTGTCCGCGTCGTCCAGCTTCCCGCGGAAGGCCGCGAAGTCCTCCTGGGTGGTGGCGACGTCGTTGCCCGCGAGCAGCAGGAGCAGCGGTGCGGAGATGTCCTTGAGGCGGTCCTCGGCGAGGCCCGGCAGGCCGTAGAAGCCGATGGAACCGGCCAGGCCCAGATCGGCGCCCGCCAGCCGCCAGGAGTGGCCGCCACCGAGGCAGAAGCCGACGGAGAAGACGGCGATGCCGGGGTTCCGCGCGGTCAGGAAGTCGGCCGCGGCACGGGCGTCCTCGGCCACCCGGTCCGGCACGAGTTGCTGGAAGTGCGGCTGCCACTCGAAGTCGTCGCCGCGCGGACCGAGGCCGGCGGTGCGGCCGTAGTAGTCCACCACGACGGCGGCGAACCCGGCCTCCGCGAACCGGCGGGCCAGTTCCTGGTAGTAGGCGTGGACGCCGCGGATGTCCGGGAGGATCACGACACCGCGGCCGTTGGGCTCACCGGGCTGGGCGTGGAAGGCCGTGAACGTCGTCCCGTCCTGGGAGGTCAGCTCGATCAGCCCCTCCCCGGCCACGCTGCCGGGGTCGGCGACGGCGGGGGGCCTGCTGTCGGTGCTGTGGCACATGGGGTGTTGACCTCTCTTCGATCACGATGTGCGGGGGAAACAGGGCGCTGTAGCCGGGGGCAGAGCCGAGACGTGCCGGGGATCCGGGGCGCCTTCACGCCGTGCGCAGTGCTCGGCGGGGGTGGGCGGGCACGCTGACGGCGCAGGTCAGCCGGGCGGTGCAGGAGCGCCTGCCGGAGCCGTCGCTGATGACGATCTCGTAGGTGGCCGTGGTCCGGCCCTCGTGCAGGGGCCGGCACACGCCCGTCACCTGGCCGCTGGCCACCCAGCGGTGGTGGGTGCAGGACAGGTCCAGGCCGACCGCACGGCCGCCCGGCCCGGAGTGCAGGAACGCGGCGATGGATCCCAGGGTCTCCGCCAGAACGGCGTTGGCACCGCCGTGCATGATGCCGACGGGCTGGCGGTTGCCGTCGACGGGCATGGTGCCGATGACCAGGCCGGGCTCGCATCGGACCAGCTCGATCCCCATCTTGGCGACGAGCTGTTCGTGGCTGAACTCGGCTGTCACGGCCCACGGGCCGAGTGCGACGTCGGACATGGCGACCTCCCCCTGTTGACGCCTTGAACGCCTTTGACGTTAGTCAATTTCCGCCTCGGTCCGAAAGGCCGTCACCTGGTGGTGTTCAAGGTGGTGTTGGCAGTAATCGCATGGGCTGACACCGCATGAACTGACTCTCCTTCGGCCGGCTTGACTCGGCTAGGTTCGAGAAGACCGAGAAGCGCCCGTTCGAGAGGTCGAATTCTTCTCACCGGGCCCGTCACAAGGGAGTGAGCGTTGCTTGATCAGGTGCCTGCCAGGGATGCCGATGCATTACTGCTCCACTCGGTCGACGACTACCTGGGACCGGGCGAAAAGCGGTTCTTCGGTTCCGGGTACCGGCGTGTGACATACCGCTACGGCACAGTGGAGATGACCCGCGGCGGGGAGGACCGGGCCGAACTGGCCGGCCGGCTCGACGTCCGCTATCCGGCCGACTGGTCGACCAAGGCGAGACGCGGCGATCTGCGCCCGCACCTGAGCACGGTCGACGGATTGATCGTCGCCGTGCACCTGAGCGAGGCCGTCCTCACCCATGCGCTGGGTCTCACCCCCGAAAGCCGCCGCACCAGCCGGGTCCTCGAGGTGCGGATCAAGGCGGGCACCACGCCCGACGAGGAGCTGACGGAGCTGCCCGTGCGCACCCGCCTGCTCGGCAGCACGCCGGCCGAGGACGGCGACGGCGAGGTCGTCTCCCGGCTGGAGACCCTGGTCGGCGCGATGCGGGTGCGCACCCGACTGCGGCATCCGGGGGACGGCCACGGCACGGCCGGCCCGGCCGAGGGGACCTACGCCTCGCCGGAGGGCCTGCTCGGCCCCGCCGACCGGCAGTACTACGGCACCGGCTTCGCGACCCGCACACAGAGCGTCCGCAAGGTCGCGGTGCAGGTGGCCGAGGCCCGCGCGGACGCCGTGGTGGACGTGGCACAGGAACCCGGCAGCGTGCTGTCGACCGACGGCACCGAGGGCATCTACCAGCCCTTCGTCGGCCTGGTCGACACCTTCGTGACCAGCCTTCAACTGGGCCAGATCCTGCTGTACGAGACGGACCGGGTCTCCCGCGGCGCCAGCAACACCCTCTGGATGCGCACCACCGTCCTGTCGGCCGGAGTCGAACCCGATCCCATTCGCTACGAAGCCCCGCTGAGCGTGCGACTCGAGAACAGCGCCCTGTTGCAGCGGGACGGCGAGACCTGGCGCGCCGCCGACATCGTCGGAACGCTCGCCGGAAACACCGTGCGTTGCAGCGTGGCACACCGACTGCCCGACTGACCTCGCATTCCCGTCCCAGTAATTTTCCGAGAAATTCCACGGGTGGCTCGCGCTGCCCGGAAGGAGCCTGCCATGCGTATCGCCATTTCCGGCACGTATTCTTCGGGGAAAACCCTCACCTCCTATGCGCTCGCGCACTACGTGGGAATCCCGCGCACCCGTGCCCGCACCATGCGGGAGCTGCTGCCGGAGGCCGTGCCCGGCAAGACCCTGGAGCAGTGCACCGCGGCCGAGCTGGTCCAGCTGATCGTGCGCCGCCACGTGGACCGGGCAGTGCACGAGAGCCGCTTCGAGGGCTCGTTCATCTCCGACGGCTCCTCGCTGCAGGAGTGGATCTACGGCGCCGTACGCGTGATCGTCGGCATCAACCCCAACGACTCCGTGCACCTGGGTGAGTTCGAGAGCGTCGAGCGCACTCCCGAGATCCAGGTGTTCGAGGACGTCATGGAGCAACTGGGCGTCGCCTTCAAGCAGCACGTACGGCAGACGTACGACGCCTTCGTGCATCTGCCGAACGAGCTGGCGCTGGCCGCCGACGGGCACCGCCCGGTCAACGAGCGGTTCCGCTCCATGGCCGACGAGCGGCTCCTCGAGGTCGCGGCCGAACTCGGCATCCCGGCCCACGTGGTGGGCGGCGGAGTGGCCGAGCGGCTGGTGGAGATCGCGCGGATCTTCGAGCTGCCGGCCTTGATGGCGCCCGAGGAGGCGATCGCGCGGGCGGAGGCCGAGTACCAGGCGCTGGACATGCGCATAGAGTCCGACCGGGCCTCGGTGATCGTGCGATGACCGACCGGGCCGCCGTTCTCGCGGGCCTCGGTTCCGCGCTGCCGCCCCGCGTGGTCACCAACGACGACCTCGCCGGCCGGATGGACACCTCCGACGAGTGGATCCGGACCCGGACGGGCATAGCCGAGCGGCGGGTCGTCGACCCCGGCACCGCCACCAGCGACCTCGCGATCGCCGCCGGGCAGCGCGCACTGGACTCGGCGGGTGTCCCGGACGTCGGCGCCGTCGTGGTCGCGACCGCCACGCCCGACCACCCGTGCCCGGCGACCGGGCCGATCGTCGCCGCGGCGCTGGGGCTGGGCACCGTGCCGGCCTTCGACGTCGGAGCCGTCTGCTCCGGGTTCCTGTACGCCCTGGCCACCGGCGCCGGGATGATCGCCGCGTCGGTGGCGGACAGTGTGCTGGTGGTCGGCGCCGACGCGTTCACCACCATCGTCGACCCCTATGACCGTACGACCGCCCCGATCTTCGCGGACGGCGCCGGCGCCGTGGTGCTCCGCGCGGGACGGGCCGACGAGCCGGGCGCGCTGCGGCAGACGCAGCTGGCCAGCGACGGGATGCAGGCCGACCTGATCCGGGTGGCGGCCGGCGGCTCCCGCCAGCGCAGCCACCACACCGAGGCGCTGCGTGAGGACCTGTACCTGAGGATGCGCGGCGGCGAGGTGTTCAAGAACGCGGTGCTGCGGATGACCGAGTCGTCGCGCACCGTCCTGTCCCGCACCGGCTGGTCCACCGCCGAGGTGGACCTCCTGGTCGGCCACCAGGCCAATGTGCGGATCCTGCACGCGGTGGCCGAACAGCTCGGCGTCGAGCAGGAGAAGGCGTACGTCAACATCGGCCACACCGGCAACACGGCCGCCGCCTCCATCCCCCTGGCCCTCGACGACGCCGCCGGCGAGGGCCGGCTGGGCCCCGGCGACAAGGTCTTGCTCACCGCCTTCGGCGCCGGCACCACCTGGGGCGCCATCACGCTCACCTGGCCCGACCGCCTCAGCCACGCACACCGGCAGGCGGCCTGAGCCGGCCCCGCAGCCCCGGTCGGCCGCCTGACCGGCCTGCCCGCACCGCCCACCCCCATGCCCGACCGGCGCCCGCACCGCCCACCCCCGCCTCATCGATCCACGCGAAGCCCCGGAGCACGTCTCCGAGGAGGGAGTACGAGATGCCTGTCACGGCATATCCCGGACTGGTCACGTTCATAGCCGACAAGGCCGAGGTCCCGGTCGAGGAGATCGACCCCGAGAAGACCCTGGAGGACCTTGCGCTGGACTCGCTGGCCCTCATCGAAGTCGCCCTGTTCATCCGGCGCGAGTACGGCGTCGACGTACCGGACGGCGACCTCGTCCTCAGCCAGAAGCTGTCCGAGTGGGCCGCCTACCTTGACGAGCGGGTGGGCCGATGAAGGCCGTCGTGACCACCGCCGTCGGCGCGCCGGACACGCTGCGCCTCACCGAGGTCGAGCGTCCCGCACCGATCCCCACGGAGGTCCTGGTCAGGGTCGCCGCCGCGGGCGTCAACCCGGTCGACTGGAAGATCCGCGCCGGCGTGTTCCCGCCCGGCGCGCTGGGCGCCCCGCCGTTCGTACAGGGCTGGGACGTCGCCGGGGTCGTCGAGTCCGGGCCGCGGGTGACCCGCTTCCGGCCCGGGGACGAGGTGTTCGGCCTCATCGGCTTCCCACGGCCGGGCGGCGCCTACGCGGAGTACGTCACCGCTCCCGCTCGCCAGTTCGCCCGCAAGCCCGCGGAGTTGAGCTTCGAGGAAGCTGCCGCGCTGCCGCTGGCCGGGCTCACCGCCTGGCAGACCCTCGTGGAGACCGCGCACATCAAGGCGGGCGACAAGGTGCTCGTCACCGCCGCCGCGGGCGGGGTCGGCCACCTGGCCGCCCAGGTCGCCCGCGCCTTCGACGCCGAGGTCACCGGTACCGCCCGCGCCGCCAAGCACGGATTCCTCCGCGAGGTCGGCGTCGACCACCCCGTCGACTACACCGCGGGGCCGCTGCACCACACGGTGACCGGACAGGACGTCGTCCTGGACCTGCTCGGCGGCGACCACAGCTTCCAACTGGCGCGCACGCTGCGCCCGGGCGGGCTGCTCATCACCGTGATCGGCCACGTCAGCCCCGAACTCGCCACCCACGCCGCCGCCCTCGGCGTGCGGGTCGTGGGCTTCCTGGTCGAGCCCGACCACGCCGGTCTCGAGGAACTGGCGCGGCTGGTGACGGCGGGCCTGCTGAAGGTCCGGGTGGACCAGGCCTTCCCGCTGGCCGAGGCCGCCAAGGCCCACGAGTACGGCGAGGCCGACCGCACCAAAGGGAAGATCGTGCTGGTCCCATGACATCGCCAGGGACCCGCAGGATCTCCCGACACCGGTCCACTCCTGCGGCTCACCGGACCGGGCGCCGCGCCGACAAGGCGCTGCGTCCGGCCGGCGGGCTGCCGGACCGGCTGGTCACGGTGTTCGCCGTGGCCGCGGGGCTGGCCGTGGCCAACATCTACTACGCGCACCCGCTGCTCACCGCGATCGCCTCGGCGTTCGGCGTCGGCAGCACGGCCGCGTCTTCGGTGGTCACGGCCTCCACCGCCGGCTACACGGTCGGCCTGGCCCTGCTGGTGCCGCTCGGCGACATCGTCAACCGGCGCCGGCTGCTGGTCGCCCTGCTGCTGGTGACCGCGCTCGCCCAGGCCGCCTCGGCAGCCGCGCCCACGGTCACCGCGCTGGTCGTCCTGTCCGGGCTGATGGCGGTGACGGCGGTCGGGGCCCCGCTCCTCGTGGCGTTCGCCGCCGCGCTGGCGCGCCCCGAGCAGCGCGGCCAGGTCACCGGCCGGGTGATGAGCGGGGTGCTCGGCGGTGTCCTGCTCGCCCGCACCGGCTCCGGTCTGCTCGCGCAGTGGACCGGCAGCTGGCGCACGGTGTTCGCGGTGGCGGCCGTGGGGATGCTGGTGCTCGCGGCGCTCCTGTGGCGGCTGCTGCCCGACCTCGAACCGCCCGAGAAGCTGGGCTACTTCGCCCTGCTGCGGTCCGTGGCGTCCGTGGTCGCGCAGGAGCCGCTGCTGCGGCTGCGCTGCCTGTACGGCTTTCTCACCTTCGCCTCGTTCAGCGCCTTCTGGGCTTCGGCGGCCTTCCTGCTGGCCCGCCCCCCGTACTCCTACGGTGCGGCGCTGATCGGCGCGTTCGGACTGCTCGGCGTCGCGGGAGCGGTGGCCGCGCGGGCCACCGGTCCCCTGGTGGACCGCGGCCGCGACCGCCTGGCCACCACCCTGCTCTACGGCGCCAACCTGGTCGCCTGGGCGCTGCTCGCCCTCGACGGCGGCCGCCTTCCGGTCTGCCTGGTGCTCGGCGTCCTGCTGCTCGACTTCGGCGTGCAGGGCGCGCAGGTCACCAACCTCGGCGTTCTCTACCGGCTGCGTCCCGAGGCCCGCAACCGCATCACGATGGCCTACATGTCCGCCTACTTCCTGGGCGGCGCGGCGGGTTCGGCGCTCTCGGGCGCCGTGTACTCCGCCGCGGGCTGGTCCGGTGTGTCGGCGGCCGGGGGCGGCCTGGCCGCGCTGGTGCTCGTGCTGTGGGGCGTCGAGCAGCTGCGCGGACAGACGACGTGACATCCCCTTTCCGTCCCCTCTGAAGGAGTTCTCGTGCCCACTCGTCCGGCGGGCGCCGTACGTTCCCGTCCCGTCCTCACCCTCATCGCGGTCTGCGTCTCCTGCGGGCTGCTCCCCGCCTCCCTCACCGGAACCTCCGTCGCCCTTCCCGACCTCGGCTCCGACCTGCACGCGTCGCTGGTGACCGTGCAGTGGGTCGTCAACGCCTACAACCTCACCTTCGCGAGCGTGATGCTGGTCGCGGGCTCACTCGCCGACCTGCTCGGCCGGCGCCGGATGTTCACGCTGGGTCTCGCCGTCTTCGTGCTGTGCACGACGGGGGCCGCTCTGGTCTCCGAGGTGGTCTGGATCGACGTCCTGCGCGGCGCGGCCGGCATCGGGGCGGCGATGGTGCTCACCGCGGCGACCGCGCTGCTCGCCCAGGCGTACGACGACGAGGGCCGGGCTCGTGCGTTCGGGTTCCTCGGCTCCTCCTTCGGCCTGGGCCTCGCGCTCGGTCCGTCGCTGTCCGGCCTGCTCGTCGGGGCCTGGGGCTGGCGCTCGGTGTTCCTCGCCCACGCCGCCGTCGCCGCGGCCGTACTCCTGCTGCGCCCGCTGCTGACCGAGTCCCGTGACCCGGGCGCGCAGGGAGTCGACTACCCCGGCGCGACCACCTTCAGCGGCGCCCTGTTCGCCCTCACGCTGGCCCTGGTCGAGGGCCCGCAGCTGGGCTGGGCGCACCCGGTGGTGCTGGGGCTCGCCGCGGCGGCCGTCGTCCTGCTCGTGGCGTTCGTGCGGATCGAGAAGCGGCGCGCGCGGCCGATGCTGGAGCTGTCGCTGCTGCGCGAACCGAAGTTCGTCGCGGTCAGTCTGATGCCGGTCCTGCTGGCCTTCGGCTTTGTGTGCCTGCTGGTCTTCCTGCCGTCCTTCTTCATCGGTGTCAACGGCATGAGTTCGCAGCGGGCCGGCCTGACCATGCTGCTGCTCAGCGGCCCGGTGCTGGCGCTGCCCGTGGTGAGCGGTGCACTCGCGCGCCGCGTCAGCGCGTCCGTGCTGCTCGGGGTGAGCCTGCTGCTGGTGGCGGCCGGCGCGGCCTGGCTGACCGTCCTCGACCAGCACTCCACCACCCTCGCGCTGGCCGGTCCGCTGCTCGTCATCGGCACCGGCGTCGGCATCTCCTTCGGCCTGCTCGACGGCGCCGCGGTCGGCTCGGTGGACGCGAGCCGGGCCGGCATGGCGGCCGGCCTGTTCAACACCATGCGGCTGACCGGCGAGGCCGTCGCCATCGCGGGCATGGGGTCCGTGCTCGTCAGCATCACCCAGCACAACCTGAGGCATCCGAGCGGCTGGGAGGGAAGCGTCGGCGAGCTCGCCAACCGGGTCGTGCAGGGCGAGATCGCCTCGGTGGCCGACAAGGTCCCGGCGCCCCGGCGTGCCGACTTCACGGTGTTCGTGTCGGACGCCTACACCTCCGCCCTGCACACCGTGCTGTGGCTGCTCGCGGCCGTGTGCGCCGTGGGCGCCCCGCTGATCATGCGCATGCTGCGGCCCGCACCCGCAGGGCGGACCGTCCGGGCCGAGGAAGGCCACGACGCCAAGGAACCGATCACGATGGGAGAAACCTCATGAGCAAGCCGGACACGAGGCCGGTGCTGGTCGTCGGTGCGGGCCCGGTGGGCCTGACGGCCGCGGCCGAACTGGCCCGGCGCGGTGTACCGGTGCGCCTGGTGGACAAGGCGGCCGAGCCCAGCCCGCTGACCAAGGCGCTGATGGTGTGGCCGCGCACGCTGGAGGTGTTCCGGGGGCTCGGTGCCGCCGCGTACATCGACAAGCACGGCCTGCCCGTGCACTCGTTCCGCTACAACTCCGGCACCGAGCCGATCTGCGACATCGTCTTCGGCGACCGCACCCGGCCCATGGTCATCACCCAGCCCGATGTCGAAGAGCTGCTGCGCACGGCGCTGGAGGACACGGGCCGGACGGTGGAGTGGCGCACCGAGCTGACCCGGCTCAGCCAGGACCCGGAAGGGGTGCTGGCGACCCTGCGCGGCCCCGACGGCGAGGAGTCCACCGAGGAGTTCGCCTACGTCGTCGGCGGCGACGGCGCGAGCAGCACCGTGCGCAAGGCGATCGGCGTGGAGTTCAAGGGGGCGACGTACCCGAACGTGTTCATCCTGGCCGACACCGCGATCGACGGCGACCTGCAGCGCGACGCCGTGCACTACTACTGCACGGAGAACGGGATCATGGTGCTGGTCCCGTTGTACAACGGACGGTTCCGGGTGTTCACCGCGGGGCCGCCCGGCATGAAGCCGGAGGACCTGACGCACGAGGTGCTCCAGGACTTCGTCGACAAGCGCGGTCCCGGCGGCCTGAAGCTGTACGACGTCTCCTGGCAGACGACGTTCAGCATCCACGCCCGGCACGCCGAGCGGTTCCGCGCGGGCCGGGTCTTCCTCGCCGGCGATGCCGCTCACATCCACAGCCCCGCGGGCGGCCAGGGACTCAACACCGGCGTGACGGACGCCCACAACCTCGCCTGGAAGCTGGCGCTCGTGCACCGGGGCGCGGCCGCACCCGCCCTGCTCGACAGCTACGGCGGCGAGCGCGCCGCCGTCGCACAGGCCGTGGTGAAGCAGGCCGAGGTGCAGACGAAGGCATGGATGCTGGCCAAGCCCTGGCAGATCCTGCTGCGCGACGTGTCCGCCCGGCTCGCCGAGCGCACCGGCGTCTTCGACCGCTACTACTCGCCGTGGCTGGCGGGTCTGACCAACCACTACCCGGCCGGCCCCGCCGTGGACGAGGACAGGAGCGGGCGGCTGCGCCGCCCGCTCCACCGCAACGGTCACCTGCTCGCGGACCCCGCGCTGCGCGAGTCGCTGCCGGTCGACCGCTACACGCTGCTCGTCACGCTCCCGCCGTCCGGCGGGCAACCGCCGCGACTGGCGGAACTCGAGAGCACGTACGAGGAGTTGCTGACGGTCCGCACCACACGCGGTCGGCGCTTCTCCGCCGTCCTGGTCCGCCCGGACCACTACGTCGCCGCCCAGGACTCCGTACCGGACCTGGGGCGGATCCTGCGCCATCTCGAGTCGCTCGCCGGCACCCCTGACACCACCGGCACTCAGCACACCAAGGAAGGAAAGGCCGCATGACCCAGCACACCCCCCGGAGCACCGCCGAGACCGTCCAGGAATTCTTCAACCGCTTCGGCGTGGGCGACCTGCCCGGACTGCCGGAGCTCTTCGCCGAGGACGTCGACGTGGTGGTGGCGGGCGCCCCGCTCGTCCCGTGGACGGGGCACCTCGTCGGCCGGCAGGAGATCGAAGGGTACTTCCAGCGGTTCCTGGAAGCTGTTCAGACCCAGCGATTCGACGTCGAGAAGATCGCCGTGGACGGCGAGGACGCCATTGTCCTCGGTGAGTTCGCGCACAAGGTGACCTCGACAGGGAAGCCGTTCACGGGCCCGTTCGCGATCCGGATCACGGTCCGCGACGGACTGATCCGGCGTTACCAGACGTTCGAGGACAGCTACGCCGCCGCGATCGCCTTCTCCGAGGACAGCTGACCGTCCTCGTCGCCGTCCTCGCCCGGCCGGTCCGGATCCTCCGCTTCCGGACCGGCCGCCGCGAAGAAGGCGTCCAGTTTCTCCCTCGTGTCCTGCGCCGTCGGCATGTGCAGGACGAGCTGGATCTCGTGGTCCGCGGCCAGCTCCCACTCGTGGACGTCGAAGCCGAGCGTTCCGACCTCGCCGTGGACGATCTCCTTCGCCCGGCTCTTCATCGGTTCCAGCACTTCATGGCTGCTCCACAGCCGGGCGAACTGCGGGCTTCTCTCGTTCAGTTCGTCGACGATGCGCTCCACCTCGGGTCGGCCGAAGCAATCGGCCACGTCCGCGCGGAAGCGGGCGACCGTGCTGCGAGCCAGCGCCTCGGCCTGCACATAGCGCCGGCGGCAGCTCTCGTCCGTGAAGAACTCCACCAGGATGTTCCCGCCCGGCCCCGGGAAGCCCAGGAACTCGGGTACCGCGGAGTTGGCCGCCAGGATGTTCCAGCAACGGTCCCGCACCAGCGCGGGGTTGGGGAACCAGTGGTTCACGATCTCGGCCAGGCGCTCGGGATCGTCGGGACCGCTGTCGGCCCGCTGATCCACGTCCGGTGTCCTCAGACCCGCCAGCCGGTGGAGGTAGATCTCCTCCGCGGGGTTGAGCCGCAGCGCACCGCTGATCGCGCCGAGCACCGACTCCGAGACATTGATGTCCCTCCCCTGTTCGAGCCAGGTGTACCAGGAGGTGCCTACCCCGGCCAGGACGGCGACCTCTTCTCTGCGCAATCCGGGAGTACGGCGGCGGCCCGACGTATTGAGCCCGACATCGGCGGGGTTCAGCCGCATCCGCCGGCTCCGGAGAAAATGAGACAACTCCTCAAGCTGACGCTTTCTATGATGTTTGGCCATGAAAGTGAGGCTGTCTGAAAGGCAATACCCAGTCAAGTAAAGGCCTTGCCAAGGATGACTTGATTGCGACGGCGCGGCGCCTTCGTCGCGGAGTCTCGGCAAGTCAGTGGCCGCGAGCGGCTCGCGGATCACCGTCGTGCGTGGCTAATTCCAGCGGTTGACGAAGGTGGAATTAAGACTTCCGTCTGCCTGCGTCGCAGGTCAACGCCGAGAGGCAAGAGCTTTCTGTTGATTCGCCATTCAAATATTCAGCCAAAACACGGTGCCGGAGAGTGTGTGACGCCAAGAATCGGTACGTCGGTGGTCCGGCGCCCCGATCTCCGGTCCCGACGGAACGGCCGGCCGGGGGCACCGCGCCACCCGGTTCGTCGCGGCTCCGGCGCGGACCGTGCTCCGTCACCGTGGACACCGCGGCACGACCCTGGCTCCGGGCACGGCCAGGGCGTCGAACCGCCCTACGGGATCAGTGTCGAACCGCCCTACGGGATCAGCGGGGTACGAGGGCTTCCAGCCGGGCGTCCGGGCGGGCACTGTGAAGAGGAGAGCCTCACGCTTCCTGCCTAGGCGGTGACAGGCACATGGCACTGGGTACGGACACGCCCCCGTACGAGCCGCGGTTCGACGCCGGACGGATCTGCCTGGATCTCCTCGGCACCGCCCATCCCGAGGAACGGCTGGACTCGCCGGCGTCGCTGTGCGCCTGGATCGCGGGATCGGGGCTCGTGCCACCGGGCACGGCGTTGGCCCACGCCGACCTGTCCTGGCTGGACGCCTTCCGCGAACTACGCGGACACGTCGGCGACTTGGTGCACGGATGCCTGTCCGGCACCCTCCCCTCCCACGCACACGCCCGCGCCCTCGCCCACCTCAACGCCCTCGCCCGCCCGGCCCCGCCCGCTCCCCGTGCCGTACGGTCCGAAGACGGCACTCTTGTACGCGAGTTGGCCGATCCGCCCGGCTGCGTCTCCCTGCTGGCGGTCGTCGCACGCGACGCCGTGGACCTGCTCACCGACCCCGTGGCCCGGGCGGCCCTGCGCCAGTGCGAGGGCGACAACTGCCCGATCGTCTACCTGGACACCTCCCGTGGCCGCAGGAGGCGCTGGTGCTCCAGCGAGGTCTGCGGCAACCGCGAACGAGTAGCCCGCCACCGCCGCCGCGCGGCCATGGCCCGCACCTGAAGGCACTCGGCTGGAGGCTGGCGTCGTGGTGCTGACAGTGCCCTGGCCCGCTCCGAGTGGCACCGGAGCGGGCCAGGGCCAGTGGCGTCCGGGTCAGCTGAGGCCGCTGACCCGGGGGTTGTCGCCGGGAGCTGCCGCGTCGGCGGGCGGGAGAGCGGTGTTCCAGATGCGGACATCGCTGATCTGCGCGTTCGCGTACTCCGCGTAGCTGTTCTGGTAGAGCCGTCGGCCGATCTGGACGGGGCCGGTGGCGTTCCAGGACGTACCGGCGTAGTCCTTGGTCGCGGACAGGGTGCCGTTGACGTACAGGCTCAGCTTCCCGGCATCGGCGTCGAAGACGCCGACAAGGTGGGTCCACTTGCCGGTGACAGCCTTCGCACCGTAGGCGGCCGTGAATGAATCGGTGCCGTCGTCGGCGTTGTGCCGGTTGAAGGCCCACACCTGCGCACCGGAGGAGTAGTACAACTGGAAGCCGTTCGCCGCGCCGACCGAGGGAGCGTCGGACTGCGAGACGAAGGTGGAGTTGGCGGCCAGTGAGTTGAGCTTGACCCAGGCGGAGACGGTGAAACTCTGGGACGTGTTCACCGCCGGCCCTGTTGTCGCCGCATAGCCAGTGGTTCCGCCCAGGCTGAGCACCTTGCCGCGGGTGCTGTCCGCCGCCCAGGAGTAGGCGCCGGCGAGTGAGGCGTCGAGTCCGGCTGCCTGGTCGGCGGCGGTGACGCCGGTGCCGTCGGCGAGGTTCCACCAGTGCGTCGAGCTGTTGACGGCGGCGCCGAGGGGCATGGGGGCGGCGAAGGCAGCGGTCGTTCCGCCGGGTGCCACCCCTGAGTACTCGGTGAGCTGACCTCCGCTGTCGACGGCGTACAGGTCGGGGTTGCCGTCCGGTCCGCCGTCGGTGCTGTTGATGTCACCGGGGGAGGCGACATTCGGGTCTGCGGCCTTGGGCAGGACCGGCGTCAAGGCGGTCCCCGGATGGGCGTTCCAGCCTGCGGCGGCCGAGCTGGTCCAGTTCTGCGCCGCGGTGTTGTTGCAGCTGTGGATCTGGGCCTGGGTGCCGTTGGTCGTGCTGGCACCAGGGTCGTCCAGGCACTTGCCGGACTGCGGGTTGACGAGGCTGCCGTTCGCACCCGGGGTCCACTTCTGCGCGCCGGTGCCGTTGCAGCTGTGCAGCTGGAGGAGGGTGCCGTCGGCGGTGCCGCCACCGGTGACGTCCAGGCACTTGCCCAGCACCCGCAGGGAGCCGTCGGCGATATAGGACCACTGCTGTGCGGGAGTGCCGTTGCAGGTGTGGACCTGGATCTTGGTGCTGTCCGCGGTCCCGGCCCCTGCGTCGTCCAGGCAGAGCGTCCCGCCGCCGGACACTGTCACAGCGGAGGTCAGTGCGGTGCTGACCGGTGCGTGCAGCAGCGGCGGCAGACCGTTGCCGTCGAGGGTGAGGGGGTAGGTTCGGGCGAGCGCGCAGGCGCGGGCGGAAGAGGCGGACGCGACCGCTGCTGCACCGGACGCCCCGGCCAAGGGCGCCTCGGGCACCAAGCCGGCCCGCGCGGGCGATTCCCCGGAGCGCGGCTGCAGCTTCTCGCCAGACACACCCGTCCTGCTGAGCAGCGGTGAGACCAAGCCGATCGGCAAGATCAAGACTGGCGACAAGGTCGAAGCCGCCGATCCGGGGACGGGCAAGCACCAAGGCGCCCGCACCGTCCAGCACGTGTGGATCAACCACGACCATGACCTGCTCGACCTCACCATCCGCACCAAAGACGGCCACACCGCCACGCTCCACACCACCGCCAACCACCCGTTCTGGGATGACACCACGCATACCTGGGTTCCGGCCGGCAAGCTCCACCGCGGCGACGCCCTCAACACTTCCACGAACGGCTGCGTCCCGATCCTCGTTCACAATACGGATGGGGAGAAGTGCGTTATTACGCTCAAGTACAAGAAGGGCTGGTCGGCAGACCAGATTAAGGCCGCTGATGCCAAGGTGGCTTCGTTGAACGCGGCTGATAGGTTGGTGGTGAGTGATGCCGAGGCCGCGCGAGGCAGTACTAGCGCCGCCGACCTATGGCGGAACGCAGGCAATACAACCGAAGAAGGTATGGACATTGACCATGTGATTGACCTCCAGCTCGGTGGCGCTGATGACATAAGCAATTTGTCGCCACTTGACTACTCGGTCAATCGCAGTCTGGGTCCTCGAATTGATCGACAAATCAAGAGACTAGGGCTCCAGATTGGGGATGTAGTTGATGAGGTTCGCATCATTCCCCGCCAATGACCCTCGCAGCAATTGTGAATGGATGCGCTGATGGATCCGACTGTTCAGCAGATTTCGAGGACTGTTCGCACTGATGCCGGCCTGTGCGCTCTCTGGCAGACCGAGTACTTCGTGGAGTCTGGCGATCCCGATGACTGGGATGACTGGGCCTCGGATGATGAGCTGCTGGTCCAGGCCATCTCTGCTGGGGCTCTGGTCCCCATCGGGGTGGGTGCAGATGGAGTATTTGAAGTACTGATCCGCTGGAACTTCTCAGGCTCGGGACTCACCGAGCGAGAAGGGCGTCATGTTCTCGTTTCTTCTGAGCCCTACCTATTGACGTCCCCGGGTGTGCTCTACATTGGGGGGCTTGAGGAGGCGGGCGATCTTCCAGGGCGGGATGCAAATCGGATCGAGCTGCCGAGTGGCCGCTATTCTGCGGTCGTTCATTTGGTCGACTGGAAGGCTGAGCCTGAGTCGATTGGATCCGATGGGCGTCCGCTCGAAGGGGCCTTGCCAGATTTCGTCGTTGAGATTCGAGCCGAGGAAGGGGTGGGCCAGGTCTATAGGACCAAGTCCACCACTTTCAGCCGACCCTAAGCGGGGGTTTCTATTCGGCAATGCGCCTGTGGCTTGAATGGATCTTCGAGCGTGATCACTTGATAATCTTGAGCCGCGCTATGACGTGCTGATAATGAGTATGTGCTGGCGGGCACAACTCCGGTGCTCGTGCACAACCACTGTGGAAAAAGCCCCTTGGGCGGTCTCCGAGCGCGGGCGACACCGTAGTCCTCGGCGTCAGGGGACCAGGGAACGCGCTGGCCAAGTCGATAGAGAGCGGCATGACGTTCAACCACGAGGACTACGGCTACTTCCACGGAAATGCCACGCCTCAGTGGGTTGACGAGGTCAACAACGCCCTGAAGAACGACGACGTCAACATCGCCGTCGACCTGGGTGGAGTGCTCGGCCCGGAAACGAGCAATTACAGCGCCCCGTTGGAGCTCTTCGCTGAGGCCTATCGGCGCGGCGTTGCGAATGGGTGGGAGGGGGGACCCGGCACCCAATGGAAGATGTCTCGCGTTGGCTACCACGCGTATGTGGGCAACCAGGACTGGAACAAAATCGAGTGGTACATGCACGGGGTTCCACTCGGGAAGCTCCCAGAGCTGGACTGGGCGGCGCCGAGGAAGAGCGCCGGACAGTAGGGAGCGCAACATGGGACTCGACGACGTCGCCGCTGTATACCCGGAGATCGTCGCGAGCGGCTCGCTCGCGGATGCTCTGAACATCGTGGCCGCCGAGCGCGGAGAAGGGGTCCGGTTCGTCCGCCCCCGACACACCGATGGGGCGGGTGGTCGCCTCGGCCGAGCGGGGTGGGTCGAAGGTCTCGGTCACCGCCGGGGCCGGGGAGCGGCGCCTTGCTGTCGGGTTCTCCCGAGGGGGCACGGCCCTGGCCCAGGGAGCGGTGTCGGATCTTGAAGCGGTGGCCGGCGCCGCCGGGATGTGGCTGTCCGGGGCGGACCTGCGAACTCTCGTGTCGGCATGGCCGTTCGTGGAATTCGATGAACTCCAGGAGGCCTACGCCTGCGGGGACGAGTTGGAGACCAAGTGGCGTCTGCTCCTGCGTGACACCCGGGGCCGCTGGCGCGACCTCATCGAGACCACACACGGCCGTCCCGCACTGCAGTCTCTCTTCCCGATCCACGGCCACGGCATGTTCCGGCTGACCTGGACCTCACGGGACTCGAGGTACGACACCCCGCACGTCCGGGCATACGGCGCCGAGAACTATGAACTCGTGGAAGCGGGGGAGGTTTTGGCGCGGGGCGGTCGGACGGAAGTCGTCGACGCGTACGAACGCTGGCTCGCACACGCGGTCCCTTTTCAGGACACGTGAGACAGCGAAGTAGGACGCGGAGGGCGAGACCGTGGCGAGCAGGCCAGGCCCAGCCCTCGGGGTCCAGGCCGCCGACCTCGGTGGCCGGGCCCGGCTAAGTGTGATTTGCGCAACACCCCGTTTGGGTGGCGGGGTCCGCGGGCAGCGCGGCCCGCCTGTCGGTGTGGCGGAAACGTAAAGGGCGAGTGGGGGGAATGTGCCCCCATGTCCTCCCTCGTCACGTCACGCCGAAGAAATCGCACGGCTCGCTTTGAACGCGGGGCGTTCCGTATCCGTACCCGTGCAGGAGCGACCGACTGGGGGAACCCCCGGACACCGGAGGTGGGCGTGCGCAAGGATGCGGCCGTGGCCAATGAACGTGGATCGAGGGCCCGACATCGCATGTCCTCACAGCCCTCGGAACCTGACGAGGAGCTGATGCGCGCGCTGTACCGCGAGCACGCCGGACCCTTGCTCGCGTACGTCCTCAGGCTGGTCGCCGGAGACCGGCAGCGTGCCGAGGACGTGGTGCAGGAGACGCTCATCCGTGCCTGGAAGAACGCCGGCCAGCTCAATCGAGCGACCGGTTCGGTACGCCCCTGGCTGGTGACGGTCGCCCGGCGCATCGTCATCGACGGCCACCGCAGCCGGCAGGCCCGGCCGCAGGAGGTCGATCCGTCGCCGCTGGAGGTCATCCCCGCGGAGGACGAGATCGACAAGGCGCTGTGGCTGATGACGCTGTCGGACGCGCTCGACGACCTGACCCCGGCCCACCGGGAGGTCCTCGTCGAGACCTACTTCAAAGGGCGTACCGTCAACGAGGCGGCCGAGACGCTGGGCATTCCCAGCGGCACCGTCCGCTCCCGGGTGTTCTACGCCCTGCGTTCGATGAAGCTGGCTCTGGAGGAGCGGGGGGTGACGGCGTGATGAGCATCTACGGGGGAAACCAGGGATTCGGCCCGGGTGGTTCGGGTATGTCAGGGTCCATGCAGGGATCACCGGCCCCGAATGAGCACGAGACCGTCGGCGCCTACGCCCTCGGAGTCCTCGACGACGCCGAGGCGACCGCTTTCGAGGCACACCTCGCCACCTGCGAGTGGTGCGCCCAGCAGCTCGACGAGCTGGCCGGGATGGAGCCGATGCTGGCCGCGCTCGCGGACCTGCCGGGCGCCGGCACCCCCGCGATCGGGGAGTCCCTGTCGGCGAAGCCCAGTCCGCGGCTGGTGGAGAAGCTGGTCGACGAGGTCTCCGAGCACCGCGCCCGCAAGCGCCGCAAGGGCTTCTACCTGGTCGCGGCGGCCGCGGCGCTGATCATCGGCGGCCCGCTCACGGTGTACGCGGTCAGCGGTTCGGACGGCGGCTCGGCGCCCACGGTGGCCGCGAGTCCCGTGAAGGCCGCCTTCGACGCCATGTCCGACAAGGTGACGGCCACCGACCCGGCCACGCACGTCACCGCGACCGTCGCCCTGGAGAAGAAGGACTGGGGGACCAACGCGGTCCTGCAGCTGAAGAACGTGACGGGCCCGGAGCGCTGCTCGCTCATCGCCGTCGGCAAGAACGGCGAGCGGGAGACCCTCACGTCCTGGTCCGTTCCCGGCTGGGGCTACGGCGTTCCGAACGCCAAGACCGAGGAGGCCAAGAACCCGCTCTACATCCGCGGCGGCGCGGCCTTCCAGCCGAACCAGATCGATCACTTCGAGGTGATGACCTTCGACGGTAAGCGGCTCGTCCAGGTGGACGCCTAGGGAACGGCCAGTGAGGTGCCCGGGCCGCCGCCCGGCTTCCGCCGACGGGTCCCCTTCGCGTACGGTTGACGGCTGCCCAGCACGTCAGAAGGGGGCCCGGTGGCCGCTCAGGCTCAACAGGATTCCGCGGTCGAATCGGTTCACGGCGCAGGCCACGGCGCAGGCCACGGCGCAGCGCGGGACGCCGCGCACGACTCCGTGCGCGACGAGGAGATCCGCGGCGAACAGGAACACCTGGACCGGGTGTACCGCCGGCTCGAGGAGAAGATCCACGAGGCGGAGTTCCTCATGCACGACGCGGCCAAGCGCGGCCAGGTCGGCACTCCCGGCGCGCTCGCCGAGCGCGACGCGCAGGTCTTCCGCGCGGGCATCCACCTCAACCGGCTGAACAACGAGTTCGAGGACTTCCTCTTCGGCCGTATCGACCTGCTGCTCGGCAAGGACGGCAAGAAGGGGCCCGACGGCGCCTACACCGCCGTGGAGCCCGCCGAGGGCGCGGTGCGCCACGACAACACCGCCGACATCGCCGAGACCCTGCACATCGGCCGGATCGGCGTCCTCGACGAGGACTACTCGCCGCTCGTCATCGACTGGCGGGCGCCGGCCGCCGCCCCCTTCTACCGCTCCACCCCGGTCGACCCCGGCCGGGTCGTCCGCCGCCGTGTGATCCGCTCCAAGGGGCGGCGCGTGCTCGGCGTCGAGGACGACCTGATGCGGCCCGAGCTGACGGCCTTCCTGGACAGCCGGGAGCTGCCCGTCATCGGCGACGGCGCGCTGATGGCCGCGCTCGGCCGTGCCCGTACGCACACCATGCGGGACATCGTCGCCTCCATCCAGGCCGAGCAGGACCTGGTCATCCGCGCGCCCGCCGCCTCGGTGACGTACGTCGAGGGCGGCCCGGGCACGGGCAAGACGGCGGTCGCCCTGCACCGGGCGGCCTACCTGCTCTACCAGGACCGGCGCCGGTACGCGGGCGGCATCCTGATCGTCTCGCCGACCCCGCTGCTCGTGGCGTACACCGAGGGCGTGCTGCCCTCCCTCGGCGAGGAGGGCCAGGTCGCCATCCGCGCGATCGGCTCGCTGGTCGAGGGCGCCGAGGCCACGCTGTACGACTCGCCGTCCGTGGCGCGCGCCAAGGGCTCGTACCGGATGCTGAGGGTGCTGCGGAAGGCGGCGCGGGGCGCGCTGGAGCTGGGCCCCGCCGCGGGCGGCCCCGGCGCGGGCGCGGCCGGTCCGGTGGCGGCCGCCCCGGTGGGGCAGCTCGCCCTCGGTGACGACACGGAAGGCGATGCCGCCCCGCAGGCCCCCACCGGGCCGCCGACCCGGCTGCGGGTGGTCGCCTTCGGACGCCGGCTGGAGCTGGAGGGCCCGGAGCTGGACCGCGTCCGGCGCACCGCGCTCGGCGGCACCGCCCCGGTCAACCTGCTGCGCCCGCGCGCCCGCAAGCTGCTGCTGGACGCCCTGTGGGAGCGGTCCGGCGCGGGAGCGCGGCACACGGACCCCGAGCTGGCCGCCGAGCTGCGCTCCTCCTTCGACGAGGACGTGACGAGCGAGGACTCCTTCACCGCCTTCCTCGACGCCTGGTGGCCGGAGCTGACCCCGCGCGGCGTGCTCGCCGCCATGGCCGACGAGCGGCGGCTGGGCCGCTGGGCGCGCCGGGTCCTCAACCCCGGCGAGATCCGCAGGGTCGCCCGTTCGCTGAAGCGGGACGGGTACTCGGTGCACGACATCGCGATGCTCGACGAGCTCCAGGCGATCCTGGGCACCCCGGCCCGCCCGCGGAAGAAGCGCGAGCTGGACCCGCTGGACCAGCTCACCGGCCTGGAGGAGCTCATGCCGGTGCGCGAGGAGTCGCAGCGCGAGCGGGTCGAGCGCCTCGCGCAGGAGCGCACCGAGTACGCGCACGTCATCGTGGACGAGGCGCAGGACCTCACGCCCATGCAGTGGCGCATGGTCGGCCGCCGCGGCCGGCACGCGACCTGGACGGTCGTGGGCGATCCGGCCCAGTCCTCCTGGTCCGACCCGGACGAGGCGGCCGAGGCCCGTGACGAGGCCCTGGGCACCCGCCCGCGCCGGCGCTTCGAGCTCACGGTGAACTACCGCAACCCGGCCGAGGTCGCCGAGCTGGCCGCGAAGGTGCTCGCCCTGGCCATGCCCGGCTCCCAGGCCCCGTCGGCGGTGCGCTCCACGGGCGTACAGCCGCGTTTCGCGGTCGTACGGGACTCGATGGCGAGCACCGTGCGGGCGGAGGCCGAGCGGCTGCTGGACCGGGTGGACGGCACGGTCGGCGTGGTCGTCGCGATGAACCGGCGCGAGGAGGCCCGGCGCTGGCTGGCCGGCCTCGGGGACCGGGTGGTGGCCCTGGGCAGCCTGGAGGCGAAGGGCCTGGAGTACGACGCGACGCTGGTCGTCTCGCCCGCGGAGATCGCCGACGAGTCGCCCGCCGGCCTGCGGGTGCTCTACGTCGCCCTGACCCGGGCCACCCAGCAGCTGACGGTGGTCTCGGCGGAGCGGGACGAGCCGGACGCGGCCGGGGTGCCGGACCTGCTCAGGGACTGAACGGCGAACCCGCTCAGGGACTGGTCCCACCAGGATCCAGGGAACTGGTCCCACCAGGATCCAGGACTGGTTCCACCAGGATCCAGGGACTGGTTCAACCAGGATCCAGGGCTGATTCCACCAGAAGCGGACGCCACGGGAATGGCCCCGCGGCATCTGTTTGTTAGCCTTGACCGTGACACCGGCTCGATCCAAGCCCCCGGGCCCAACCTTCGTCCCTTCGAGGGACCACTTGCCGCGAGGCGAGCATGGCGGGTCGGTGTCATGAACGTGTGGGAGGCCCACGTCACCGAGTGACGTGGGCCTCTTTCTTTGTCCGATCGTTTCTCGTATGGTGGAAGTCGTTTTCCGAAAACGCGCGCTGCTCCTGTGAACAAAACGTCCGCAATCCGGGGCGACTACCACGTACTCAGGGGTAGGTGCGACGATCGGACGGCTACAACTCGCGACACGGTGAAAGCAGAGGAAGTCGGCCATGGCAACGGCGCCCAGCGTCTCCTACTCGATGACCATCCGGCTGGAGGTGCCCGCGAGCGGAACCGCCGTCTCGCAGCTCACCACCGTCGTGGAGTCCTCCGGAGGCTCGGTCACGGGCCTCGACGTCACCGCGTCCGGCCACGAGAAGCTCCGTATCGACGTCACCATCGCGGCCACCTCCACCGCGCACGCCGACGAGATCGTCGGGAAGCTGCGCGGCATCGAGGGCGTCACGCTCGGCAAGGTCTCCGACCGTACGTTCCTGATGCACCTCGGCGGCAAGATCGAGATGGCGTCCAAGCACCCCATCCGCAACCGTGACGACCTGTCCATGGTCTACACGCCGGGTGTGGCCCGCGTCTGCATGGCGATCGCCGAGAACCCCGAGGACGCCCGCCGCCTGACCATCAAGCGCAACTCCGTTGCGGTCGTGACGGACGGATCCGCCGTGCTCGGCCTGGGCAACATCGGCCCCAAGGCCGCCCTGCCGGTCATGGAGGGCAAGGCGGCCCTCTTCAAGCGGTTCGCCGGCATCGACGCCTGGCCGATCTGCCTGGACACCCAGGACACCGACGCGATCGTCGAGATCGTCAAGGCGATCGCCCCCGGGTTCGCCGGCATCAACCTCGAGGACATCTCCGCGCCCCGCTGCTTCGAGATCGAGGCCCGGCTGCGCGAGGCCCTGGACATCCCCGTCTTCCACGACGACCAGCACGGCACCGCGATCGTCGTGCTCGCCGCCCTGACCAACGCGCTGCGCGTGGTGGACAAGCCGATCGAGAACGTCCGGGTCGTGATGTCCGGCGCCGGCGCCGCCGGCACCGCCATCCTGAAGCTGCTGCTCGCGGCGGGTGTGAAGAACGCCGTCGTCGCCGACATCCACGGCGTGGTGCACGCCGGCCGCCACGACCTGGTCGACGCCGCCCCCGAGTCGGCGCTGCGCTGGATCGCCGACAACACCAACCCCGAGAACCTCACCGGCACCCTCAAGGAGGCCGTGCGCGGCGCCGACGTCTTCATCGGCGTCTCGGCCCCGAACGTGCTCGACGGCGAGGACGTGTCCGCCATGGCCGACGGCGCGATCGTGTTCGCGCTCGCGAATCCCGACCCCGAGGTCGACCCGGCAATCGCCCGGCAGACGGCGGCAGTTGTGGCGACCGGCCGCTCCGACTTCCCCAACCAGATCAACAACGTGCTGGTCTTCCCGGGCGTCTTCCGCGGCCTGCTGGACGCCCAGTCCCGCACCGTCAACACCGAGATGATGCTGGCCGCCGCGCAGGCCCTGGCCGACGTGGTCACCGAGGACGAGCTGAACCCGAACTACATCATCCCGTCCGTCTTCAACGACAAGGTCGCGGGCGCCGTCGCCGGAGCGGTGCGCGAGGCCGCCAAGGCGGCCGGGGCGGCCCCGGTGAGCAGCAGCCCGACGAGTGTCGTCTGAGCATCACTTGACAAACAGGTCATACTGACTGAAAACAGGCGTCCGGGGGTGGCGGCTCCCGGACGTGACGATGGCCACGGTGGGCCTGCGACGGCGCGTCGCCGAACGCGTTGTCAGTGGCGCGCCTTATCGTGGCCGCCAGGCGCAGGCCCTCTTTTCGTGTGACTCCCAAGGGTGTTCTCACGACTCCTACGGGTGCCGGATTGGCTTTCCCGCCGCAGGTGGGGGCAGGATGCCTCCCTGGGCGCGAGGGTCTGACGAGGGACCCGGGTCCGGGGACCCGCAAAGGCCCCTGGCAGCATCGGCTTCGCTGGCCCGACATGCGGCTCCGCCGCGTGGCCCGCCTCAACGGCAAGAAGAACACGGGAGTAACAACATGAACCGCAGTGAGCTGGTGGCCGCGCTGGCCGACCGCGCCGAGGTGACCCGCAAGGACGCCGACGCCGTGCTGGCCGCGTTCGCCGACGTCGTCGGCGACATCGTCTCCAAGGGGGACGAGAAGGTCACCATCCCTGGCTTCCTCACCTTCGAGCGCACCCACCGTGCCGCTCGCACCGCCCGCAACCCGCAGACCGGCGAGCCGATCCAGATCCCGGCCGGCTACAGCGTCAAGGTCTCCGCGGGCAGCAAGCTCAAGGAAGCCGCCAAGGGCAAGTGACCTTGCCGTTGCTACGCCTCGGGACGGCGTACGCGGCCCGCTAGGTCAGGCACCGACGTCAATGGGGCGGCCCCCTTCACCGGGGGCCGCCCCATTGTCGTACGTGCCTGCCGCCGCGGGTGACCCGCCGCGGGTGTCCCCTACCCGGGCGCCTGCCCCGGCAGCTCCACCTTCGCGCCCAGCTCCGCGAGCTTCTCCATGCTGTGCTTGTCCGGGGGATGACCCCCGGGCCCCCAGCCGGAAGGTGCTTGCTCGGGCCGGGTGGCGCGGCTCAGGGCGGTCAGCCGAGCGCCTGCCCCGGCAGCTCCACCTTCGCGCCCAGCTCCACGAGCTTCTCCATGCTGTGCTTGTCCGGGGGATGACCCCCGGGCCCCCAGCCGGAAGATGCTTGCTCGGCCCGGGTGGCGCGGCTCAGGGCGGTCAGCCGAGCGCCTGCGCCGGCAGCTCCACCTTCGCGCCCAGCTCCACGAGCTTCTCCATGAAGTTCTCGTAGCCGCGGTTGATCAGGTCGATGCCGTGGACGCGGGAGGTGCCCTGGGCCGCCAGGGCGGCGATCAGGTAGGAGAAGCCGCCGCGCAGGTCCGGGATGACCAGGTCGGCGCCCTGGAGCCGGGTCGGACCGGAGACGACGGCCGAGTGCAGGAAGTTGCGCTGGCCGAAGCGGCAGTCGGAGCCGCCCAGGCACTCGCGGTAGAGCTGGATGTGCGCACCCATCTGGTTCAGCGCGGAGGTGAAGCCCAGCCGGGACTCGTACACCGTCTCGTGGATGATCGACAGGCCGGTCGCCTGGGTGAGGGCGACCACCAGCGGCTGCTGCCAGTCGGTCTGGAAGCCGGGGTGCACGTCCGTCTCCAGCGCGATGGACTTCAACTGCCCGCCGGGGTGCCAGAAGCGGATGCCCTCGTCGTCGATCTCGAAGGCCCCGCCCACCTTCCGGTAGGTGTTCAGGAAGGTCATCATGGACCGCTGCTGGGCCCCGCGGACGTAGATGTTGCCCTCGGTCGCCAGCGCCGCGGACGCCCAGGAGGCGGCCTCCAGGCGGTCGGAGAGGGCGCGGTGGGTGTAACCGCCGAGTTTGTCCACACCGGTGATGCGGATCGTGCGGTCGGTGTCCATCGCGATGATCGCGCCCATCTTCTGCAGAACGCAGATCAGGTCCTCGATCTCCGGCTCGACGGCCGCGTTGGACAACTCCGTGACACCCTCGGCGAGTACGGCCGTCAGCAGCACCTGCTCGGTCGCGCCGACGGACGGGTACGGCAGCCGGATCTTCGTGCCGCGCAGCCCCTTGGGCGCCTCCAGGTACTGCCCGTCGGCCCGCTTCTCGATCACCGCGCCGAACTGCCGCAGCACGTCGAAGTGGAAGTCGATGGGCCGGCCGCCGATGTCGCAGCCGCCGAGGCCGGGGATGAACGCGTGGCCCAGACGGTGCAGCAGCGGACCGCAGAACAGGATCGGGATGCGGCTGGAGCCCGCGTGGGCATCGATGTCAGCCACGTTCGCGCTCTCCACCCGGGTCGGGTCGAGCACCAGCTCGCCGGGCTCCTCACCCGGACGGACCGTCACCCCGTGCAGTTGCAGCAGACCGCGTACGACCCGCACGTCACGGATGTCCGGAACATTGCGCAGCCGACTCGGCTCACTGCCCAGCAGAGCGGCGACCATGGCCTTGGGCACGAGGTTCTTCGCACCGCGGACACGGATCTCGCCCTCCAGCGGGGTACCGCCATGGACAAGCAGGACATCGTCGTTGACGCTCATGTATCTCGCGTTCCGATGAGGTGGGCAGGGGGGTGGCCGGGCGCGGCCGATCACGTCGGTCAGGGCCGGGGAAGACAGAGTAATCGCCGTACACCCCCCTGAAGTAAGCCCGAGTACCGCCCAGCCACGTCATGGCTGTGTCACAACACGAACCGTCGCAGACCGGGCACATGGGGTCACCGCCGGGCCGTGCGCCCTCGGCGCTCCCGTGCCCCCGTGAGCTGCCCTCACTCCCGTAGCCGGATTGGCTCCCCACACCCGGGCAAGATGCGGGATCATGTCTGGCATGACCGAGGTGTCCTCGCTCACAGGGCGGCTGCTCGTGGCAACGCCCGCCCTGGCGGACCCGAACTTCGACCGTGCGGTGGTGCTCCTTCTCGACCACGACGAGGAGGGCTCCCTCGGTGTCGTCCTCAACCGTCCCACGCCCGTGGACGTCGGCGACATCCTGGAGGGCTGGGCGGACCTCGCCGGGGAGCCCGGTGTCGTCTTCCAGGGCGGCCCCGTGTCGCTGGACTCCGCGCTCGGCGTCGCCGTCATCCCGGGCGGCGCCTCCGGAGAGGGTGCTCCGCTGGGCTGGCGCCGGGTGCACGGTGCGATCGGACTCGTCGACCTGGAGGCCCCGCCGGAGCTGCTGGCCTCCGTCCTCGGATCGCTGCGGATCTTCGCCGGGTACGCCGGCTGGGGGCCCGGCCAGCTGGAGGACGAGCTGGTGGAAGGGGCGTGGTACGTCGTCGAGTCGGAGCCCGGCGACGTGTCCTCGCCGTCCCCCGAGCGGCTCTGGCGCGAGGTGCTGCGCCGGCAGCGCAACGAGCTGGCGATGGTCGCCACATATCCGGACGACCCATCGCTCAACTGAACTCCGGACGCTTCAGTACCCTTGCCGTATGAGCACTCTCGAGCCCGAGCGCGGGACTGGTACGGGAACCCTCGTAGAGCCGACGCCGCAGGTGTCCCACGGCGACGGCGACCACGAGCGCTTCGCCCACTACGTCCAGAAGGACAAGATCATGGCGAGCGCCCTGGACGGGACGCCCGTCGTGGCGCTGTGCGGCAAGGTCTGGGTGCCGGGCCGCGACCCGAAGAAGTACCCCGTGTGCCCCCTGTGCAAGGAGATCTACGAGTCCATGGGCAGCGGCGGCGACGACAAGGGCGGCAAGGGCGGCGGCGGCAAGTAGCCGCCGGGGAGTGGTTCGGACCTCAGTGGTCCAGACCTCTTGTGGGCGCCCCGCGGTAGTCCTTAGGCTCCGTCCGTGGCGCAGGACGAGATCGAGAACGATGTGATTCCGGCGGCGCGGGCCGTCGCCGGTCCGGTGCGGGGCGCGTTCCTGTTCGACCAGGACACGACTCTGCGGGCCGCTCCCGGCACGGACACCGCCGAGCGCTGGCTGCGGACCACGCTCGGTGCGGCCCTCGGGCTGCCGCTGCCGGCCGTCAGGCCGGGCGGGCCGCCGATCGCCGCGTCGGGCGCTGTGTCGGTCGCCTCGTCCGCCGCGACCGCCGCCACGCCGTCCGCCGTGACCGCCGCCGCGCCGGCCGTCGGTCAGGAGCAGGCGGCGAACTCGGTGCGGCTGCACCTGGACGACACCCTGGAGCCCGAGGCCTACCGGCTCTGCGTGACCGACGGCGGTGTCGAGATCCGTGGCGGCGGACCGGCCGGGGTCTTCTGGGGCGCGCAGACGCTGCGCCAGTTGCTCGGCCCGGAGGCCTTCCGCCGCGCCCCCGTGCGACCGGGCGCCGCCCACGCGATCCCGGCCCAGGTCATCGAGGACGCGCCCCGCTTCCGCTGGCGCGGGCTGATGCTGGACGTGGCCCGGCACTTCATGCCGAAGGACGGCGTCCTGCGCTACCTGGACCTGATGGTGGCGCACAAACTCAACGTGCTCCACCTCCACCTGACGGACGACCAGGGCTGGCGGGTGGAGATCAAGCGGTACCCGAAACTGACCGAAACCGGCTCCTGGCGCTCACGCACCAAGGTCGGTCACCGGGCCTCCCCGCTGTGGGAGGACAAGCCGCACGGCGGCCACTACACCCAGGACGACATCCGCGAGATCGTCGCCTACGCCGCCGAGCGGCACATCAGCGTCGTCCCGGAGATAGACGTCCCCGGACACTCGCAGGCCGCCATCGCCGCGTACCCGGAACTCGGCAACACCGACGTCATCGACACCACCGCCCTCACCGTCTGGGACAACTGGGGGGTCAACCCGAACGTACTCGCCCCCACCGACGACACCCTGCGCTTCTACGAGGGCGTCTTCGAGGAACTGCTCGACCTGTTCCCGGCCGACGCCACGGGCCCCACGGGATTCTCGGACTTCTTCCACATCGGCGGCGACGAGTGCCCCAAGGACCAGTGGCGCGCCTCCCCCACGGCGCAGGCCCGCATCCGGGAACTCGGGCTGGCCGACGAGGACGAGTTGCAGGCGTGGTTCGTCGG
>NZ_JBEXZD010000096.1:0-33518 GCF_040628575.1 Streptomyces sp. NPDC006393 | reverse complement strand
CACCCGTACCTCGCCCTCGCGCTGCACCACACGCTGCACACCGGCATCCGCCACGCGGTGGAGCAGTCGGTGCAGCAGGCGCTGCCGACCGCGATCGTGACCCTGCTCCAGCAGAGCCAGCAGGGTCAGGGCCAGCACGGCGGCCAGCAGCAGTGGGGCGGCGGGTACGGCCCGCAGTCGTTCGGCCAGCCGTACCCGCAGTACCAGCAGCCCGGCTACGGCATGGGCCCGATGGGTGGCCAGCCCTTCGGCATCGGCTGACACCCGGCGGCGCGCGATGCGGTGTGCCCAGGACCGGTTCCCGGGCACACCGCATCACCGTGGAAGCGCGAGCCGCCCCCGCACCGGATCAGGAGCACAAGGACGACACAGCCGTGGTGAAGGTGGACGCAATGGTCAAGGAAAGGCCCGGGAACAACCGCGAGAGCGGGTCCGGGGGCGCGGGGGCCGGAGGACCGGGACCCGCGGGCAAAGAAGCGGGGCCACGTGAGAAGGGCGCGCCGGCACCGATCGCGGTGCGGCCACGCCGGGAGCGGTACATGGTGACGCCGCTGCCGCAGCATCTGCTCCCACCCGGGGTTCCCGAACTCGGCATGGACGCGGTGTGCGACGCGTTGGAGCGGATGCCCGAGGTCACGGTGGTGCGCAGACTCAGGACGCCCGAGAAGCTCCGGTCGGCGGGAGTGCACCCCTCCTGCCCGGAGATCGCGGTCGTCGAGGTGGCAGAGGCCCAGGTGCCGGCGATGCGATCGCTGCCGGTGCACATCGAACCCGATCTGCCCCTGTCCGCAACCCTGCCCCTGTCCTCGGCGGGCCCCGTCACCGCGCAGACCCCGGGCATGCTGCCGCTGCGCGATCCGGGACTGGTCATGCCACTGGACCGACCGGTCGAGATCTCGCTGCGCGTCTGCGGTCCGGACGGCGAACCGCTGGCCGGTGCGGGGGTGTTCCTGATCGGGTCGGCCTGGCCGTGCCAGGGTGTCACCGGGGCCGACGGCATGGTCACCGTCTCACTGGCGACCGAGACCGAGCGGTCCGTCCAGTCCCTGTACGTGCGCCCCGCGAGCGGGTACGCGGACCGCTGGATCCCGCGCCCCGACCTTTCGGCGGCCCAGGAGAACCTGGTCACCCTCACCCCGTTGGCCGAGGTGTACCCGGAACTCGAGCAGCGGCAGCAGTACGGCTGGGGCCAGCAGGCCATGCGGCTCGACCGGCTGCCGCCCACGTTCCGTGCCTTCGGCATCAGGATCGCGCTCATCGGCTCGGGCGTCAGTGCCGAGCACCCCGATCTCAAGGAGCGGGTGCGTTCGGGTGCCGACTTCGTCCGCGGGACGGAGGACGGCTGGGCGAACGACGCGGTGGGCAGCGGCACGCACGCGGCGGGCGTCATCGCCGGAGCGGACACCGGCAAGGGAGTCATCGGCATCGCGGTCGACGCGGAGATCGAGGTGTGCCAGGTGCTGCCCGACGGGCGTTTCAGCGACCTGATCGCCGCCCTGGACCACTGCATCGAGCGGGAGGTCGACATCGCCCACATCGCGGTGACCGCCCCGTACGCCTCGGCGCTGGTCGCACGCAAGCTCGCCGACGCGACCGCGGCGGGCATCGCCTGCGTCGCCCCGGCCGGCGACAGCGGCGGGCCGACCGCGTTCCCGGGCTCACTGCCGACCGTGTTCGCCGTGGGCGCGCTGGGCGTCTACGGCTCCTACCCGCGGGACACCTCCCAAGCCACCCACTGCGGACCGCAGTTGACACCGGAAGGACTGTTCGCCGCCCCGTTCGGCTGTCACGGTCCCGGGGTCGACGCGGCCGCGCCCGGCGTGGCGGTCCTCTCGTGCGCGCCGCACGGCGGATACACGGCCCTCGACGGCACCGGCACGGCCTCCGCCCACATCGCCGGACTCGCGGCCCTCGTCCTCGCCCACCACGAGAACTTCCACGGCCAGTTGCTGCCCCGCGGGCCGGGCCGGGTGCAGCATCTGTTCGACATCATCTCGGCCAGCTGCCGGCCCCTGACCGCGCCGGGAACGGTGGACGCGGCACGCGTCGGACGCGGCCTGCCCGATGCCCTCGTCGCCCTCGGCCTGACCCCCGGAGTGCAGCCCGGTCCCTCCTCGTCCTCCTACGCCTCGTCCGTGGCCGGCTAGAACCGTGCGGACGGGCACACGACGGCACCCGCCCCGAACCGGGAGCGGGTGCCGTCGGCGGTGCTCGACCGCCTGGACCGCCCCTGCCGCCTCCCTCCGCGGGCTCGGTGGCAGGATCGGTGTATGGGCACCGAGACGGACTGGGTGTACCGGGTGGACGAACCGCACGGCTCGGAGGGCTGGCGGCCCTACAGCCGTGACCCCGGACGATGGCGCGGGACGATCACCACCGACGATCCCGCCGAGGACGCCGAGTACGCCGCCGCCCTCGTCGCCACGGCCCTGGTGGCCGAATGGAAGACGAACGCCGCGCCCGACGTCCAGCACGTACGCGTCCTCGTCTGGCGCGGCGAGGAGGGCCCCGACGCGGACGCGGTCTTCACGGTGGAGATACGGCCGGAGATCGGCCGCCGGTCGTGAAGAGTGACGCAGGTGCGGCACAGGGCGGCACGGGCGCCGCTCCGTGGCCGGTTCCGTCCGGGGAGCGACCCGGCCGGGGACGATCGGCCGGCGCCGACGGGTCGTCTCCGTGCCCGTCACCCGTGTCGTCTCCGTGCCCATCACCCGTAAGGACGTCACCGGACCGGAGCAGGCGAAGGAAGGTACCGCCCGCGTCGCGGGAACAGTGACGTTCAGGAGCCGTGCGGACCCGCTCTGCCGGGGTCGGCGGTCCCGGCCGCAGCCGGCGGCCGGTTCATCTCAGGGCATCCGCCTCTTCGAGCGGGTGCCCTGTCCGCCGTACGACCGGACAGGAGCGGGTGAAGTGAGCAAACAGGAGGTTCTCACCGGCCTCGACGCGGCGGGCACGTCGCGTACGGCCAAGTCGGTGATGAAGAAGCTGCCCGAGGTCACCGTGGCGTTCTGGGTCATGAAGATCGCCGCGACCACCCTGGGCGAGACGGCGGGCGACCTCTTCGCGCAGACCCTGAAGCTCGGCTACTTCCTCACCACGATCGCCCTCTTCCTGATCTTCGTGGTGACGTTGGTGGTCCAGCTGCGCTCGAGCCGCTACAACCCGTTCTTCTACTGGACCGTGATCCTGTCGACCAGCATGGCCGGCACCACGATGTCCGACTTCATGAACCGCGACGCCAGCGCGAAGTACCTTCAGGGCGGGGCCACGTCGCTCGGCTGGGGCCCGCAGGGCCTCGGCCTGGGCTACCCGGCCGGAGCGGCGATCCTGGTCTCGATCCTCCTGGCCGTCTTCCTCGCCTGGAGGCTGAGCGGGATGACGTTCCAGATCCGCGACATCGTCACCTTCAGGGGTGAGGCCCTGTTCTGGTCGGCGATCCTCGTCTCCAACACTCTCGGCACCTCCATGGGCGACTACCTGTCCGACAGCTCCGGCCTCGGCTACGCCGGCGGTGCCCTGCTCGTGGCCGGGGTGCTCGCCGTACTCGCGGTGCTGATGAAAGTGCCCGCGGTCCCGAACGTGCTGCTGTTCTGGATCGCCTTCGTCCTCACCCGTCCGCTGGGCGCCACCGCCGGCGACTTCCTCACCAAGCCGACCGCCCAGGGCGGCCTGGACCTCGGCACCACGGGGTCCTCCGCGCTGCTGCTCGCCGTTCTGCTCGGCCTGATGGCCTACGCCCAGGCGCAGGAACGCCGGACCACCGCCCTCACACCGTAGAAAGGCCGCGTCACGCGGACGGCGTGCCGGCGTGCGGTGCGGACGGCATGCCGACCGGCGGTGCGGTGCGGTCCGTGCTCACCCGGCGCGCCGGCCGACGCGGAGAACGCTCAGGTAGCGACGCGGCACCCGGTCGCCCATGCGCGTGCGGATGCGCTCGGCGACGGCGTCGAGCAGGGGCTCGCGGACGTCCCGGTCGAGGCCTCGGTACAGGGACGTCGAGCGGAGGAGATCGGCGAAGCCGTCCGCGTCGAGCCACTGGACGGCCGGGTACCAGCGCACGACGGTCGGTCCGAACAGGCCACCGGGGTCGTCGACCAGTCCCCAGCCCTCGTCGGTGCCGCGCACGTCGTCCTCCAGCGGCGGATGCCCCCAGCCCGGGTTCCCGGGACTGAACCGCTCGTGGAGGTCGGCGGTCTCGGCGTACACCTCCGGCTCTCCCGGCCGGCGGACGACGACATTGCCGAGCAGCGCCGTCCAGCCTCCGGGACGCAGCACGTCGTAGGCTCGCCGCCAGCCGATCGCCGGGTCGACCCAGTGCCATGAGGACGCGGCCACGAGCACGTCGAAGCGTCTGCCTCGGTCGTCCCACTCCTCGAACGTCGACGTCTCGATGCGGACGTTGCGGAAGCCGGCGGTTCTCCGGCGAGCCAGCGCGGCCATTCCCTCGCCCGGCTCGACGGCGGTCACCGGACATCCGAGCGCTGCCAGCGAACGCGTCGCCTGACCCGTACCGCAGCCGACCTCCAGGACCGCCGACGTCTCGTCCAGGCCGGTGACGTCGGCGAGGTCCGCGAACAGCTCGTCGGGGTATCCCGGCCGGACCCGGTCGTAGAGCTCCGGCACCTCGTCGAACAGCCGACCGAGGCCGGGTCGGTTCGGCGGCGTCTTCGGATCACCGGGCATGACCACACAAGCTATGCGGTGCGGCCACGGGGACGCCACTGGTCTGACGCGGACGCGTGGACGACCGGGCCGCTCCCGCGCGGCCCGTCCGCGTTCCCTTATCTCCGCGTGCCCGTGAAGTCAACCGTTGACCTGCGGGGTCACTGCTGCAATCTTGACGGGCAACAGCTCATAGCAAGCGCTTTCCGACCCCGCTGTACGGTCGGCACTTCCGCGTCAAGGGGGACGCAATGACGGATCCCACCCTGCCCAACGGCACCGGCACCGGCACCGCCGCGCCGGCCCGCCCGTCGGCCGGCACCGCCGGCCGGTCGGTCTTCTCCGGGCACCACACCCATCTGTGGGGCTTCCTGCTCTTCGGCTGGCTGGTCAGTTACGCCGACCGCACGGTGACCGGCCCGGTGATCTCCTGGATGATCGAGAACAAGGCCGGCTTCATCGGCGACACCTCGCATCCGGCCGCGCTGGGCGGCCTGATCGGGTCGATGTTCTTCACCGGCTACATGCTCACCCAGTACGCGGGCGGACGCCTCGGCGACCGCTACGGGCACCGGGAGATGCTGGTCGTCTCGCTGCTCTGGGCCGGGCTGATGACCCTGGCGTCGGGGCTGGCCGGCGGGCTGATCGGGTTCGTGGTGGCCCGGGTGCTCACCGGGCTGGGCGAGGGCGTCTTCTACTCCAACGACCGGGTGCTGATCATCACTCACACCCCGCCCGCACGTCGCACGCTGGGGCTCGGAGTGGTCCTGTCCGGTCTGTCGATCGGCCTGACCGTGGGCATCCTGGCCACGCCCCATCTCATCGACTGGGGCGCCGGCTCGTGGGACATGGGCGGCCGGGCGTGGAGCATGCCGCTGTACGTGTTCGGCGTCTGCTCCCTGCTCGTGGCGGCGGCGACCTGGGCCTTCTTCCGGGCCCGAGGCGACAGCCCGCTCCGGCTCGGGGCACCCGTGCGGCGGCTGATCGCCTACTCGATACCGGCCGCCGTCGCGATCATCGCCCTCTTCCTGGCCGCCGACGCGTTCGGCTGGTCCGAGTGGCTCACCGCGATCGGCTCGGGCGTGCTCTTCGCGGCGATGGTCACGATCGTGGTCCGCGGCATCGTGCGGGCCGGACATGCGGCGGCCCTGCTCAACCGCAATGTGTGGCTGGTCTACATCGGCTTCATAGCGGTCATGTGGAACCTGTGGTTCTTCTCGTTCTGGTCGGTGCAGATCGTCGCCGAGGCCGCCCACAGCAGCCTGACCTCCGCCGCCCTCACCGCCGCGTTCAACGCGGGCGCCGGCATCATCGGCTTCCCCGTGGGCGGCTGGATCGCCGACCGCCGCGTACGTGCCGGCAAGGGCCGCAAACCCCTCGCGGTGACCTGCGCCGTGGTCCACACCCTGCTGGCCGCCGCGTTCGGCGCGAGTCTGCTCGCGGACAAGCCGTCCCTGCTGCTGCTCGGCCTGTGCCTGTTCTGCTCGGGCCTCTTCTTCAACGCCCTGCAGCCCATCGTGCACAGCATGCTGGGCGACCTGGCCGCCGAGGAGCACCGCGGTTCCCTCTTCGGCCTGTTCAACCTCGTCGCCGAGATCGGAGCGGTGGCGAGCCCGGTGGTCAGCGGTGTCCTGCGGGACGCCACCGGCAGCTGGGCCCCCGGCGTCTTCACCGCGGCCGGTGTGATGGCCGTCTCGGTGGTGCTCTACTCCCTGGTCCGGGAACGGATACCGGCCGCCACCGGATGACCCTTCGGGGTGCCCGGCACCGCCCGGGCACCCATCCGCCGGCCGATGCCACCCGCGCCGCACGGACCCGTGACGGGTGCGGCCGTGATCGCGCCGGCTGGACACCCCCTAGGCAGGAAACCCGTACCGCCCCCGCAGGCGGACGAAATGCGCGGGGGTGAGGACGCGCTCGCGCTCCAGCCCCGTCGCCGTGCGCAGGAAGGACACGACCTGGTCGTGGCCGCCCGGCCCGACGGGCTGCACCAGTCGGCCGCCCGGGCGCAGTTGTCCGGCCAGCGGCACGGGTACCTCCGGGAACGCGGCGGACACGATGACCGCGTCGTACGGGGCGCGGTCCGGCACCCCGCCGCTGCCGTCCCCGACGCGCTGCTCGACGTTGCCGATCCCCTGCCGGGCGAGGTTGCGCCGTGCCTCCTCCGCGATGTCCGGCCACATCTCGATGGTCACGACATCCGCGGCCAACCGGGCGAGCAGCGCGGTCTGGAAGCCGAGGCCGGTACCGATCTCCAGCACGTGCTCGTCCCCGCTCAGGCCAAGGCCCTCGATCATCATGGCGGAGAGCGAGGGCTGTGTGGTCACCTGCGCGTGCCCGATCGGGAGGGGTACGTCGTCGTAGGCCTGCTCCTGGTGGCCGGTGGGGACGAAGGCCGCGCGGGGCGTCGCCCGTACGGCCTGGAGCAGACGCTCGTCGGTGACGCCGGCCTCTCGAACGGCCCGCACGAGTGCCTCGGACGGAGGGGCGGCTTCGGTCATGTCCGCTGTCTTCCGTGAGCCGGCCGGAGGGAGCCTGTGCCGTCGGACCCGGCGCCGAAGGCCTTCCGGCCCGGACGCTCCTCCTTCTGTCCCGGACATTGTCCAACGCCCCGCCGACCTGCTCAATCGGGTGTCCTGGGGCCCTGCCCGCGCCGAGGACGAGTCGGAGATCCCACCGCCGCCCCGGCCCGCCCGCACACGGGGACGCCGGCGGTCGCGCGGCCTCCTGTGACGTACGGCAGCCCGCGTGTCAAGCAGCGACCCGCCTCCGCCAGGGGTGAGGAGGCGTCAGGAGATCACCTCGAAGGACTAATTGTCAGTCAATCTGCCAAATTCTTCGGGGATTTGAGATCACGTCAGTTCCGGATCAGGCGGTGCGCGGGCGCCGGAATACCCCGATCAGCCCTGTCCCGTCGGCACTTCCGTTCTGCCCGAAATGACAGCGATGGAGGGCGTCATTACGTTCGATCACACCGGCCGCCAATGCCGGACTCTCTGAATTGGAGACAGGAGAAGCAGTGCCATGATCATGAACCGCTCCCACGCGATCACCGCGGGTCTCGCGGCCGCCGCGGCCCTGGCCGCGACCGGCATCACCTACGCCTCGGCCGCCTCCGCGCCCGAGGCCGCCCCCGCCGCGGTCCAGCAGGCCCCCGCCCAGGCTCCCATGGGCGGCGAAACCGGAAACAACAACAACAGCAAGGGCAACGAGGGCAACAACAACCACGAGAACCACGGCGGCAAGCGCCACGAGGACCGGGGCTGGATCCACATCAACGAGCGGTCCTTCTCGGCCCACACGCGGGGCTGCGCCGTCATCGTCAGCGGCCTGGGCTCCACGAGCCTGAACATCCGCAACGACAGCCGCAAGACCGTCGAGGTCTTCCGCGGCCTCACCTGCGACAACGGCGCGCCCATCGCCACCGTCGGCCCGCACAGCACCAGCTTCGGTGTGACGCCCAAGGACGTCAAGGGCGTGCACGTCAAGCACGGAGTGGTCGGCAGCTTCCGGGTCATCGACCGTCACGACGACGACTACGGCGGCGACCGTGGTGGCGACCACGGCGGCGACCGTGGTGGCGACCGCGGTGGCGACCGCGGTGGCAACAACGGCGGCGACCACGGTGGCGACAACGGCGGCGACCGTGGTGGCGACAACGGCGACGACTGATCCAGCCGCACCGCAGGAGACCGAGCAAGCAGAACCCGGCCCGCCGTAATCGGGCCGGGGCCCTGCAAGCAGACACACGACACAGAACCCCGGCGCGCCGTAATCGCGCCGGGGTTCTCGTCTTGGGCCCCGCCCGAGGGCCCCGCCGGGGGCCTCGCCCGGTGGCCTCGCCGGGGGCCTCGCCCGGGGGGGCCTCGCCCGGAGGACCGCGCCTTGGAGCGCCCCGCTCGGGCCGACAGCCGGCCCCGGCCGGAGGAGCCACGCGCCTGCCAGGCCATGCCAGGGGTTGTCCGGCCGATCACGGCGCGGCCCGCGGGGTCGGCATGCACTCCGCCACCGTCTCAAGGGCGTGGGGACCCCCAGCGGCGGCGTCGCCGCCCGCCGGCCGCCCCACCGAGGTCACGACGCACCTAAGCTGCCTGTATGCGCATGCGTCCCATCGTCGGTCCCGTACCCGACACCGGTGTTCGTCCCGCGGGCGGGATGGACGAGATCGCCGGGCAGCTCGCCGCCGGCGGGGTGGTCGTACTGAGCGGAGCCGGGATCTCCACCGAGTCCGGCATCCCCGACTACCGGGGCGTGACCGGGCGGCACCGACGGCACTCCCCCATGACCTACCAGGACTTCGTCTCGGACGAGGCGAACCGGCGCCGCTACTGGGCTCGCGGCTATGTCGGGCGCCGCGCCATCGCCGCCGCCCGGCCCAACGCCGGGCACCACGCCGTACAGGCGCTGCGCGCCTCCGGGCACGTAGGCGCCGTGATCACACAGAATGTCGACGGGCTGCACCAGGCCGCCGGGACGAGGGACGCCGTCGCACTGCACGGCAGCCTGGACCGTGTCGTCTGCCTCGACTGCGGGACGATCGGCCCTCGCGACGACCTCGACGCCCGACTGCTCGCCGCCAACGGGGAGTTCCTCTCCGCGCAGGGCGCCGCCGGACTGCCCGTCAACCCCGACGGCGACATCGAGCTGCCCGACGGGCTCGTCGACATGTTCCGCGTCGTGCCGTGCGAGCGATGCGGCGGCGTGCTCAAGCCGTATGTCGTGTTCTTCGGCGAGAACGTGCCCAGGCACCGCACGCAGCGCTGCCTCGACCTGGTCGACGCCGCGGACTCGCTTCTCGTCCTCGGTTCGTCGCTGGCCGTGCTGTCGGGGCTGCGGTTCGTGCGGCGCGCCGCGAAGGACGGCAAGCCCGTCGCCATCATCAACCTCGGCCCGACGCGAGGCGATGACATGGCGCACGCGCACGTGGCACTGCCGCTGGGCAAGGCGCTCACCGAGCTGACCGAACGCCTCGGGGTCCGCTGACGTCCGCATCCCGCGGCCCCCGCATCTTCCGACTCCCGGCTCCCGGCTCCCGGCTCCCGGGGGAAGGGGACGCATCGTTCCGGGCTTCGCGCGCGTCACCGTGCGCGGTTCCACTCGATCGTCAGTCCGCGCCCCTGCCGGCGCCCGGCCTCGGCGGCCGGCCGGCGGGTGGCCGGGTCCAGCGGGTTGTCGCCGACGGCGGCGCGTGACGCCTCGTCCGGTTCCACGAGCGCGACCTCGGCACCCCGCGCACGCAGTTCCTCCACCGCCTGCTCCAGCGGCTTGTCGCTGGGGAAAGGCTCGGCCGCTCCCATCGGCACGATCACCAGCACACGGGACGCGCCGACCGCGTAGTCGGCGTTGGCGATGGACCGGACGCCGCCGTCGACGTACCTGCGGCCCTGGATCGTCACGGGCGGCCAGACCCCGGGGACCGCGCAGCTCGCGGCGACGGCGTCCACCAGGCCGACCCCGGACTCCTTGTCGAACACGCGCGGCCGGCCGCTGTCCGCGTCCACCGCCACGATCTTCAGTTCCCGCGCGGGCCATGTGTGCGACGGCAGCCGCGACTCGATGACCGCCCGGCGTTCCGGCTCCGGAACGGTCGCGGCGCGGAGCGCGACCTCACCGACCCTGCGCCGCATCTCCTCGGCACCGACGGCGTCGCCGAGCGCCGCGCCGAGGTCCGCGGCGAAGCGCTCCAGATCCATCTCGGCCATGATCTCGGCTGCCTGAAGCGCGGGATCCACCTGCCGGGCGTACAGCTCCTCCAGAGTCAGCCCGCTGCCCAGCTGGGCCGCCACGGTCGAGCCGGCGGAGGTTCCCACGACGAGCTCGGCTCCGATGACGTCCTGCCCCGCGTCCATCAGCCCGGCGAGCAGCCCCGTGATCCATGCGATCCCCCCGACACCGCCGCCCCCGAGAACCAATGCCTCCGACATGACCGCCCCCTCGACCGCCGATGTTGTCGTGTGAACCCTAGTGCGTCGGTGGGGCGGGACCGGGGTCGAGCGGGGTGTGTTCAGGGGCTCAGGATCCGACCCTGACGGTTGTCACGGATCTTGACGCCACTGTCCCCGCCGACTTAGCGTTCCGGCACTCACCATGATTGAAACGATTCAATCACTTGACTCACCAGTAACAGCTTTGGGGCGGAACATCATGCACGAATCCCTTTCGCAAGGGCGCGGAACAAGACGCCGTACGGTGCTGGCGGCCGGTCTGGTCGCGGGGGCCACGGTCGCCCTCGGTCCGGCTCCGTCGCCGGCCGCGGCGGCGGACACCGCGGCTTCCGCCACGCCCCCGGCCACGGACGCGGCCCTCGACGCCGACTGGTTCGCCCGGCCGGCCCGCGCGGTCCGCCCCAAGTTCCGCTGGTGGTGGCCGGACGGCCTGGTCGACCCCGACGAAGTCGCCCGTGAGATCGACCAGATGGCCGACGCCGGCTTCGGGGGCGCCGAGATCGCCGCCGTGCACCACAGCGTCAGCGACGCCTCGGTCCTGGACACCGCCCGCCACGGCTGGGGCAGCAAGCCGTGGCGGGACGGCGTCGAGGCCGCCCTGCGGCGGGCCGCGCGCCGGGGGCTCACCATCGACCTGACCATCGGCCCGAGCTGGCCGGCCGCCGTCCCCGGCGTCACTCCGCAGGACGACGCCGCGGCCAAGGAACTCGCCTACGGCAAGGCCGCCTTGGCCGGCGGCGCCACCTACGACGGGCCGGTCCCGGCCCCGGTGCACGCGGCGGCCTCCGGCGTCACGGAGCAGCGACTCGTCGCCGTCCAGGCGGCACGGGTGAACACCGCCAACTCCACCCGCAAGGAGACCGGCCTCGACGCCGGCTCCGTCACCGACCTGACCGATCGCGTCAGCGGCGGCAGCCTCACCTGGACCGCGCCCGCCGACGGCGACTGGGTGGTGCTCTCCTACTGGCAGCGCGGTTCGGCCCAGCAGCCCGAGGGCGGCCCGCACTCCTCCCCCGCCGCCTACGTCGTCGACCACTTCAGCGCCGCCGGCACCGCCGCGATCACCCGCTACTGGGAGGACAACGTCCTCACCCGAGAGGTGGAGCAGCTGCTGAGGGCCGCCGGTGGCGCCTTCTTCGAGGACTCCATCGAGCTGGAGACCAAGGGCCTGCAATGGACGCCGGACCTGCCCAAGGCCTTCGAGGAGCACACCGGCCGGGCCCTCGCGCCGTACCTCCCGGCGATCGTGCTCGACAACAGCAACCAGGTCTTCGCCTTCGAGGCGGAACTGACCCGCCAGATTCAGCACGACTTCTGGGAGACCGTGTCGGTCCTCTTCAACCGCCACCACATCGCCGCCCTGCGCGACTGGGCGCACGGCCTGGGCATGTCGCTGCGGTCACAGCCGTACGGTCTGCAGACCGACTCCATCGCCTCCGCAGCCCTCCTCGACATCCCCGAGGGCGAGTCGCTCGGTTTCAAGAACCTGGATGACTACCGCTGTCTGGCCGGCGGCCGTGACATGGCCGGTCACCGGGTGCTGTCCTGCGAGGCGGGCGCGTACGCGGGCACGGCCTACAGCACCACCTGGGACCGGATCCTGCGCACCATGGGCGGGGCGTACGCGGCGGGCGTCAACCAGACGGTGCTGCACGGCTTCTCCTACGCCACCGTGCCCGGCGTGAGCTGGCCCGGCTTCGCCGCGTTCAGCCCGTACAACGGCGCCCCGGGCTACGGCGAGTCCTGGGGACCCCGGCAGCCCACATGGCGGCACGCCGAGGACGTCTCCGGCTACCTGGGGCGCGTCCACCGCGTCCTTCAGTCCGGCACCGCGCGGGCGGACGTGGCCGTGTTCCGGCAGACCGGGTACTCGGCCACCGGCATCGGCGCCTCCTGGTTGACCTCCACCGGCGTGCCACTGGGCTGGACCCACCAGTTCCTCAGCAGCCCGCTGCTCGACCTCCCGGGCGCCACCGTCCGCGGTGGCCGGCTCGCTCCGGAGGGTCCCGCGTACAAGGCGCTGTTCCTGGAGAGCGACTTCTTCTACGGCTCCACCCCGACGCTCGCCCTCGCGGACGCCCGCAAGCTGCTGCAGTTCGCGAAGGCGGGGCTGGCGACCGTCGTGTACGGCGCGTTCGACGCGGCGCTGACTCCGGGGGTGCCGGCGGCCGGTGAGACCGCGGCACTCCAGGGCGTCCTCGACGAGCTCCTCGCGCTGCCCAACGTACGGCGCGTGACCGACAAGACCCTGGTGGGCGATGCCCTCGCCGCGCTCGGGGTGACGCCCGACGTCGTGCACGGCACCTCCTCCACGCTGCTCAACGCCCACCGCGTCACCGCGGACGCCGACTTCTACTACCTGTGCAACGGCAAGCACGCCGAGAACGTCAAGCCGCCCGTCGCCCGGATCGACCACGAGGTGACGCTGCGCCGCACGCACGGCGGTACGACGGTGCCCTACGTGCTCGACGCGTGGAGCGGCAAGGCCGTACGCCTCGGGCAGTACGGCGACGACGGCGACTCGGTCACCCTGCGGGTGACCCTGGAACCCGGGGAGACCCTGATCGTCGCCCTGGCCAAGCCCGGATCGTTCGGGGACCGGCACGGCAACCGGCCGCACGCCGTGACCACCGACGCCGACCGGGCCCTGTTCACCGACGACGGCGGCCTGGTCGTCCGCGCCGCTGCCGCCGGCACGTTCACCACACGCCTGTCCCAGGGCCGTACGGTCGTCTCGAAGATCGCGGCGGTGCCCGACCCGGTCACCCCGGCCAACTGGACCCTGGAGGTGGAGGACTGGCAGCCCGGCGACCGGGCGACCACCACCCGCACCGTCACGCACACGCTGTCCCTCGACGCGCTCCTTCCCTGGTCGCAGATCACGGAGCTGGCCGACGTGGGCGGCATCGGCCGCTACCGCACGACCGTGACCCTGCCGGACACGTGGCAGGGCGACACCGGCGCGATGCTGGAGCTCGGCCAGGTCAGCGACACCTGCCGGGTCAGCGTCAACGGCACCCGGACGGACCCGGTCGACCGCGTCCATCCCGTCCTCGACATCGGCCCGTGGCTGCGCCGCGGCACCAACACCATCGAGGTCGAGGTGGCCGTCCCACTGATCAACCGGCTCCGCGTCTCCAACCCGGCCGTGTTCGGCACGACGACACGACAGGCCTACGGCCTCGTCGGCCCGGTCCGCCTGGTGCCGTACGGCCAGGCGACGGTGGCGTGAGACCCCTGCCGTCGCGAGCGGGCGGCTGACCACCGAGTCCGACGGCCACGAACGCCGACACACGCCGGCGCTCGTGGCCTGGGCGGTTCAGCCGATTCTCATCATCGGGCTCCACACTCCTCCTCATGTACCCCCTTGCCCCTGTGAGTGAGGGGCGGTCGAGGAACATCCGGGGGACTCCTGGCATGAGGAACGCGTACCGGCGTCTGAGCCTGCGGCTGAGGCTCGGGCTGTCCGCCGCCGTGGCGGTGACCGTGGCCGTCAGTGCTGTCGCGATAGCGTCATGGCTGGTCACCAAGCAGCAGCTGACCCATCAATTGGACTCGAATCTGCGGAACGTCCAGGCGTCGCCCGGATATGTGCAGGAACTGCTGAGTCTGTGCGGCGCCGAACTGCACGGGCCGGAACAGCGAAATGAGACACCGACCCCCTATGTGGTGCAGGTCATCACGTCCGACGGAACGGCGTGCGTCGCGCCGGGCAACAAGAAACTGAAGATCCGTGCCACCGACATCGCGGTCGCACGGGGACTCCTCGGTTCGGCGATACACGACACGGTGTCCGCGAGCGGGCAGAGAATGCGGGTCTCGACGACCCGGCCCACCATGCCCGCGAGGCTTTCCGGAGCATACGCCGTGTCCATCGCCCAGCCTCTCGGCGTGGTCGACAAACCCCTGAACAATCTCGCCCTGTCCCTGCTGGGTTTCGCGGGGGTCGGCGTCATCGGCGCGGCCACCGCGGGTGCCGCGGTCAGCCGGGGCGGCCTGAAGCCGGTCGAGCATCTGACCCGTGTCGCGGAGCTCATCGCCCACACTCAGGACCTGACGGTTCGGATACCCGTCGACGGCGGTGATGAGATCGCCCGGCTGTCCAGGAGCTTCAACGACATGACGGAAGCCCTCGCGGCCTCCCGGGAGAGCCAGCAGCAGCTCATCGCCGACGCGGGACACGAATTGCGCACCCCGCTGACCTCGCTCCGGGCGAACATCCAGCTGCTCGCGAAAAGCTTCAGATCGGGCCGGGAACTTCCTCAAGGGGCATTGAACGACCTGCTCGACTCCGTGGAATCGCAGATCGGGGAACTCGCCGTCCTCATCGCCGACCTCCAGGAGCTGTCCCGGTCCGACGCTCAGCAGGGCAAGGCGCCCTACGCCGTCGTTCCGCTGCACGAGGTGGCCCGGCGGGCCTTGGAGCGGGTCAGACCCCGGGGGAACGAGGTCCGGTTCACCAGTGACCTCGAAGAGTGGTACGTCATCGCCGATGCCGCCGCCCTTGAGCGCGCCATCGTGAACCTGCTCGACAACGCGGTGAAGTTCTCACCCCCCGAAGCGGTCGTGAGCCTCCGGCTCGGCAACGGCCGGCTCACGGTACGCGACCAAGGGCCGGGGATCGCCGCCGATGAGCTGCCGCACGTGTTCGACCGCTTCTGGCGCTCGCCCGCGTCCCGGAGTCTGCCGGGAAGCGGGCTGGGGCTGGCCATCGTGGCGAAAGCGGTCCAGGAGGCCGGTGGCACGGTGACCCTGCGGCCCGCCGAGACCCGGGGCACCGAGGCGGTCGTACAGATCCCGGGCGCCCGCACCCCGCCCCCGGAGTCGACGGACACGAGGGGCCCTCGAGGTGGTCAGCTTTAGTGCGCGATGTCGTCGAGTGGCACCGAAGCTCCGGGGCCGGGACAGGACCCACGCTCGGCGGCGGGCGGGCTCGAACAGCACCGGTTCGGGGTCTCCCGGCGCGCTGACGGTGAGTCCCCAACGGCCCTCCACGGTGCCGGTGCGGCTCGCCGGGGAGCGCAGCTGCCAGTGCCAGGGGCCGAGCCCCGAGAGGACGGCGCAGGCCGTGGCCGCCGTGGCGTACAGCCAGCCGGCGCAGGACGGCGCGTCACGGTCAAAAAAATTTCGGGCGGCGATGTCGAGAATCCGTGGCCGGCTCCGTCCCCGGGGTGAACGCGACCACAATGGGTCGCACCAGGACCGAGGAGTACCCCCATGGCCAAGTACCTGCTGCTCAAGCACTACCGCGGCGCCCCGGCGGCCGTGAACGACGTGCCGATGGACCAGTGGACGCCGGAGGAGATCTCGGCGCACATCCAGTACATGAACGACTTCGCGGCACGGCTGGAGAAGACCGGGGAGTTCGTCGACGGCCAGGCGCTCGCCCCCGAGGGAGCATGGGTCCGCTACGACGGTGAGGGGCGCCCGCCGGTCACCGACGGGCCGTTCGCCGAGACCAAGGACCTCATCGCCGGCTGGATGGTCATCGACGTCGACAGCCACGAGCGCGCCGTCGAGCTGGCCGGGGAGCTGTCGGCCGCCCCCGGGGCGGGCGGCAAGCCGATCCACGAGTGGCTGGAGCTGCGCCCGTTCCTGACCGCGACGCCCGGCATCGCCGAGTGCCATTGATGAACGAGGCCCTGCTGAGGAGCCTCACGCCGAGCGTGCTCACCGTCCTCGTCCGCCGCGGAGCCGACTTCGCGGCGGCCGAGGACGCCGTGCAGGACGCGCTCGTCGAGGCACTGCGCGTCTGGCCGGACGACCCGCCGCGGGACGCGAAGGGCTGGCTGGTCACCGCGGCCTGGCGCAAGTTCCTCGACGCGCACCGCTCGGACGCCGCCCGCCGCCGGCGTGAGGACCTCGTGGAAGAGGAGCCGGCGCCCGGGCCCGCGCCCGCGGTGGACGACACACTTCAGCTCTACTTCCTGTGCGCCCACCCGTCGCTGACCCCGTCGTCGGCGGTCGCGCTCACCCTGCGCGCCGTCGGCGGGCTCACCACCCGCCAGATCGCCCGGGCCTACCTGGTGCCCGAGGCGACCATGGCGCAGCGGATCAGCCGGGCCAAGCGCACCGTCTCCGGAGTGCGCTTCGACCGGCCCGGAGACGTCGCCACCGTGCTGCGCGTCCTGTACCTCGTCTTCAACGAGGGCTACTCCGGCGACGTCGACCTCGCCGCCGAGGCCATCCGGCTCACCCGGCAGCTGGCCGCCGCGATCGACCACCCCGAGGTGGCGGGGCTGCTCGCCCTCATGCTGCTCCACCACGCCCGGCGCGCCGCCCGGACCGCGCCGGACGGCAGCCTGGTGCCGCTCGCCGAGCAGGACCGAAGCCGCTGGGACACGAAGTCGATCGCCGAGGGCGTCGAGATCCTCCAGGCGGCCCTCGCCCGCGACCGGCTGGGCGAGTTCCAGGCCCAGGCGGCCATCGCGGCTCTCCACGCGGACGCGCCCACCGCCGAGGAAACCGACTGGGTGCAGATCGTCGAGTGGTACGACGAGCTGGTCCGCCTGACCGACAGCCCGGTCGTCCGGCTCAACCGTGCGGTCGCCGTCGGCGAGGCCGACGGGCCGCGCGCCGGGCTGGCGGCGCTCGCCGCGCTGGACGCCTCACTGCCCCGCCATGCCGCGGTGGCGGCCTACCTCCACGAGCGCGACGGAGACCTGGCGACGGCGGCACGGCTGTACGCCGAGGCCGCCCACAAGGCGCCCAACCTGGCCGAGCGCGACCACCTGACGCGCCAGGCCGCCCGGCTCAACGCCCGCCGGTGCCGCTGACGGGCTGCCCCTGGATGTCCAGCACTTTCCGGGGAGCACGGCGGCCACCGGGCGGGTGCCGGGCGCGGCTCCTCGGCCGCTGCCGACACCCGATATCGAGATATCGTGGTGTGTCGGAGTGCAGGGCGAGAGGGGTGGCGCGTGGCCGCGACGACGGAGACGACGGAGACGACGGAATCGGGTGCGGGTGATCTGATCGAGGTCTTCAAGGCCCTCGGCAACCCCGCCCGTTTGCAGATCATGCAGTGGCTGAAGGATCCCGACGCGCACTTCGGCGAGTACGAGCCGATCGCGGACCGCCGGTCGGTCGGCGTGTGTGTCACGCACATCCAGGCGAAGTCGGGGCTCGCGCAGTCGACCGTCTCCAGTTACATGAGCACGCTCGAGCGGGCGGGGCTCGTCCGCCCCACCCGGGTGGGCAAGTGGACCCACTACCGGCGCGACGAGGAGAGGCTGGCGCAGGTGGCACGGGCGTTCGGCGACACCATCTGATTGACACATCGCAATATGTCGATACGATCGACTCATGTCGACCTTCGATGCCGCCCCCGTTGCCCTGATCGTCCACGCCCACCCCGAGCCCCACTCGTTCAGCACCGCCCAGATGACCACGGCGGCTCGGACCCTGCGTGAGGCCGGGTACCGGGTCGACGTCCTCGACCTCTACGCCGAGGGATGGGCCCCGGTCCTCGACCGCCAGGAGTTCGCACCTGTGGACGGCCACTTCAAGCCGCAGGCCGAGCAGATGCGCGCGGTCAGGGACGGGTCGCTCGATACGACCGTCGGGGAGCATCTCGACCGGCTGCTCGCCGCCGATCTGCTCGTGCTGTCGTTCCCGATGTGGTGGTTCTCGCTGCCCGCCATCCTCAAGGGGTGGATCGACCGGGTCTTCGTGATGGGCGGGGTCTTCGGCGGGGACCACGGTCTCTTCGACGACGCGGCGCTCGCCGGGAAGCGCGCGATGCTGCTGCTCACGACCGGCGGGTCCAGTGAGTCGTTCCGACCCGGCGGCGCCCTCGGCCCCATGAACGAGTTTCTGTTCCACATCCACCGCGGCATGCTGGAGTTCGTCGGCTACCGGGTCCTGGACCCCGTGATCACCTACGGGCCGGCCCACATGACCGACCAGGAACGGACAGCGGCGCTGGACACCGTCCGAGAGTCCGTCGCCCTCGTCGCGGCGGATCTGCCGACCGCCGTGCGCTGACCTCGTGGATCGCGGTCCCGCACATCAGCGGCACGTCAGGCGGACTCTCTCCCAGGAGTTGTTGGCATAGCCCTTGGGGTTCCACAGATGCGCCGGGGACTCCGGCATGGCCGCCGCCGTGCAGTCCCACGCACGGGCGGTGACCTCGACCGCGCCTGGGCCGAGGGTCAGGCGGGTACGCCAGTGCTGCCACACCCATGGCCCGGGCGCCTCGTCCACTTCTGCCTGCACCCAGGAGCCGCCGCCGTCCAGCGAGAGGTCGACCCGCGCAACGGTGCGGTCGTCACCGGCCAGCGCATAGCCGGTGATCTCGGTGGGTCCCGAGGGCAGGCACGCGCCGTCCTCAGGGCTGAGAACGGCGCAGTTCAGCGCCAGGGGCCCCAGCGAGATGCCCTCACCCGGCCCGGCCTTCGACGGGTCGGCCTCGGCCGGCAGGACGCGGTAGGCGGTGGCCTGGAAGTAGTTTCCGGACGGCTGGTCCTGGGCCGTGATGCCGGTGAGCCACTTGACGCTGCGGGCACCGATCCAGCCCGGCACCACCACCCGCAACGGCCCGCCGTGCACCCGGGGCAACGGCCGGCCGTTCATGGACCAGGCCAGCAGCACCTCCGGTCCCAGCGCCTTGCCCACCGGGACGGAGCCACCATAGGGCTGCGGCGGGTCGGCGAGCCGGGAGACGTCCGGAGCGGCGAACGCGACATGCCGGGCCTGCGGCGCCGGACCGGCCGCGGCGAGGACATCGGCCAGCCGCACCCCGCTCCAGCGGGCCGTCGCGGTGGCGCCCGGGCCCCACGCCGCCTCGCCGGGAATGTCACGCACCTCGGTCAACCCGGCCCGCCGGTTGCCCGCGCTCTGCAGCGTCGCCACGACCTCCGCCCCGTGGAACCGCGTCCGCAGGTCGTCCAGCGACAACTCCAGCACCCGTTCGACCAGACCGTCCACGCGCAGGCGCCACGCCGCCGCGTCGATGTCCGGAACCGGGCCGTGATTGCGGCTGTAGAAGGCGTCGACGGGCGTCTCCAGCAGCCCCGCGAGCGCGGCGCGCGGCGGTTCGGCGTTGAACGGTTCCCTCTCGTGCACCACCATGTCGTCCCGTTTGTCCCATACGTTCACATGGGATGTGTTCCCGCGTACGACGCGGCCCCATCACCCGGCACCAGCCTTCGGCCGGCCCGGCACGGCGGGGGCGGCCGCAGGGTACTGGGGCTGGGTGGAGACACGAGGAGGTGGACCGAATGGGGTCACGCCGGCAGCCTCACGCCTGACATCCCGGCGCCGGCGGCCCGCCGCGGTCACCAGGTGCGCCGCATCACCCTCGGTGAGCGAAACGCCTCAGCCCGCTCGTCGCCGACCTGCTCCGATGGCGGTACGGACGGCGGGGTCTGCCCAGCGACCGCGCTGGGCCGCCAGCCCGGAGACACCGGATCGGCACGAGTTCCCGGCCGCCGGCCGTCCTCCGTGGTCACGGGCGCTGTGCCGCCGCCAGCTCGGCGGACTGCCGCTCCAGGGCCTTGACCACACCGCCGCGCCAGCCCTCGGCCAGGGCCTGTGACGTGGGATCCGGGAAGATGTCCTCCTCGTCCTTCTCCACCCCGTCGAAGATGGCCCGCGCCACCGACTCCGCGGACGCCTTCGGCGCGTCGAGGCCGCGGCTCATGTCGGTGTCGGTGGGGCCGGTCAGCACGGCGTGCACGCGCACACCCCGCCCCGCCAGCAGGGCGCGCTGCGACTGCGTCAGGGACAGCGCGGCCGCCTTCGAGATCGAGTAGGCCGGGACCAGCGGGAAGGCGGCAAGGCCGTTGATCGACAGGTTGTTGACGATCGCTCCCCGGGAGCGCAGCAGCAGCGGCAGGAACGCCCCGGTCACGTCATAGAGGCCGAAGAGGTTCACGGCGAGGTGCCGTTCCAGGACGCAACGGTCGTCCAGCTTGTCGTAGAGGGCGATGCCGGCATTGTTGACCAGGACGTCGAGAGACCCGACCTCGGCAGCGGCCTGCCGCAGCTGATCCGGCTCGGTCACGTCCAGGGTCACCGCGGTGACGCGCCCGTCCCGGTGGGTCAGCGGCTCACGGGTACCGACGTAGACCCGCTCGGCACCCCTGATCAGGGCCTCCTCGACCAGACTCCGGCCGATACCCCGATTGCCGCCGGTGACCAGGACCGTGCTGCCCGCGATGTTCGTCATGGTGATGATCTCCCTTGTTCCGCGCGCGAACGCGGTGTGGAAATGCGGTCGCCGGTTGAGACACGACCGCCTCGCGGAAGTCACCGATGACTTTTCGGACCCGGCGGTGTCCCTATCAGGAGGACGGCTCAGAGACGAAGCGAGGACGTCGTGGCGATGCAATCGGCCCTGGCCCGTGCCCGGTCGGGTGACGGGGAAGCATTCCGGGAACTCACCGAACCCTACCGGCGTGAGATCCAGGCGCACTGCTACCGGATCCTCGGATCCGTGCAGGACGCGGAGGACACGGTTCAGGAGACCTTCTTCGCCGCCTGGCGCGGGCTCGACGGATTCCGGGAGCGGGCCTCCGTGCGCGCCTGGCTGTACCGCATCGCCACCAACCGCTGCCTGAACGCGCTGCGCGATGCGGGCCGTCGCCCGCAGCCACGCCGGCCGACCCGACCCCAGGACGACGTCCCCGAGCCGACGCGCCGCTCGGCATCGGCCTGGTTCGAGCCGTACCCGGACACGCTGCTGGAGGATCTGCCCGACCGTGCCCCGGGACCGGAGGCCCGCTATGAGACGAGGGAGGCGCTGGGGCTGGCGTTCGTGGCCGGGCTCCAGCGCCTGCCACCGCGGCAGCGGGCGGTCCTGGTGCTGCGCGACGTGCTCGGCTTGCGCACCGCCGAGGTGGCCGACCTGCTCGACAGCAGCGGCGTCTCCGTGAACAGCGCCCTGCAGCGGGCGCGGACGGCCCTGGACGGCGGGCGGCCCGCCCGTGACCGCGACCGCGCGCCGCTCCCGCGCTCCCCGCGCGAACGAGAGCTGGTCCAGCGATTCGTGGACGCGATGGAGGACTCCGACGTCGACCGGCTCGTGGCGCTGCTCACCGACGACGCGTGGCTGACGATGCCGCCGGAGCCCCTGGAGTACCAGGGACACGCGGCGATCGCCCGCTTCTACCGGACCCGCGCCTGGTGGGGCGGCGGGATGCTCCGCCTGGTGCCGACGCGGGCCAACGGCCAGCCGGCGTTCGGCTGCTACTACCGCGATTCCCACCGGCCCGTCGCGCAGGCGTTCGGCATGGGGGTGCTCACCCTGGAGGACGGCCGGATCTCCGCGATCACCCACTTCGGCGACAACGGTCTGCTGCCGCTGTTCGGGCTGCCCCTGACGCTGCCCGACGAAGACCGGCAGGAGCGCGCCGGATGATCCTCCGGGCCTGCGATGCCGCGGCAGGCAACCGCCCGCCGAGACCCGTACCCGCCCAGGACCTTCCCGGGCCGGCGGTGCTTCACCCGGGCAGGAAGCCAGGACTGCAGGCGCGTCCCGCGCAGCCGAATGAAGCTCTGCCGACCCGTGCGGCACGCCGGCTCGCCGTCCGGCGCTCTCCGGTGGCCGCGTTCAGGCCGCGCCCCGGACGCCCCGCCCGGCACCGCGATACGGTGCCGGGCCGACGGTCCCTCATGACCGGCTTACGAGGTGCCGTCCTCCCGCTCGGCGGGCGGAAACCGGCCTTCTCCGCGAGGGTCAGGCCCCTTCGCGCCGTGCAGTCGCCTCCGGCGAAGCCCTCACCCGGCGGCGACGGCGGCCGGGGCCCGGGACGGCTCGGTGGCCGGGGACGGCTGCGGGTGGCCTGCGGGGAACTCCGGCCGGGCGTCCGCGGACTCCAGGCGGAACATGGCCTCCTCGTCCGCGCTGCCTGGGGCCGCCTGGTACACCACCATCCGCTGGCCACCCGTCCGGGCCAGTCGCATGACCTCGTACGTCAGGGTCATCCGCCCGGCCTTCGGATGCCGGAACGTCTTCTCCCCGCCTCCACGCTCGCAGACGTCGTACCGCTCCCACAGCCGCGCGAAGTCGGGTGACTTCAGGACCAGTTCGCCGACCAGCGCGGTCAGTTCGGGGTCGTCCGGGTCGGCGCCCGCAACCGCCCGCAGATGCGCCACCGAGTGGGCGACCGTCTCCTCCCACGGTTCGTAGAGCGTGCGGCCGACGGGGTGGAGGAAGAGGTAGCGGGTGAGATTGCGCTGCTCCTCGGGCCAGTCCCAGAGGCCGGGCAGGAGCCTGCGGCCGGGCGGGTTCGCGGCCAGTACGCGGTTGTAGCGGCTGACCACGTAGGCGGGCAGGGGGCGCACCGACTCCAGCATCCGCAGTACGGACCCCCGGACCGTGTGGTCCGAGCAGGCCGGGAGCTCGGAGACCCGGCCGGAGGCCAGCTCCGCCAGCTCGTGCAGACGCTCGTAGCCGTCGCCGCGCAGCCGCAGGGCGCGGCCGAGGGCGTCCACGACGGCGGGCGAGGGATTGGTCTCGCGGCCGCGCTCCAGACGGATGTAGTAGTCGACGCTCACCCCGGCCAGCGCGGCCAGTTCCTCCCGGCGCAGGCCCGGAGTGCGGCGCAGGCCCGCGCCGGCGGGGAGTCCGACCTCCTCCGGTCGCACCTGCGCCCTGCGGGCCTTCAGATACCTGCCGAGCTCCGTGCCCCGCGCGTCCGCTGCTGCCATGGGCCCATTGTCTCAGGCGCGCCAGGACCGTGGGGGGCCGTGTCAGGGCCTGGAACGCGGCACCCGGGAACGGCGCGGTCTGCCGGGTGGCCGCGGTCGGGCGGAGAGTCGATCCCGGAGCGGGCGGCCCGGCCGCCGGGGCCCAGGGGGTGACCGACACCGGACCGCGGCCCCGGCCGGCCGCGACCGCCCGCCCGACGATCCCTGATGCCCGCCCGACGATCCCTGACGGACGTCGGCCGGGCCTGCCGTCTCCGAGGAGCTCACCATGCCCATCGCCCCTCACCCGTCCTCCAGCGCCGTGTCCGCCGACGAGCGCGGCACCGAGCCGCACACGCCCGCGCCCCGGCGACGCGGGCCGGGCCGGGCCCGACCGTCCGCGCCGCCCGGCGACGTCCCCACCGCTCCGCGGCGCGGCGGCGTCGAGCTGGTCGCTTCGCTCCTCGGCTTCACCGTGATCACCATCGACGTGTCGGCCGTGAACATCGCCCTGCCCGCCATCCGGGACTCGCTCAGCGGGGGGATGGCAGGGCTCCAGTGGGTGGTGGACGCCTACACCCTGATGTTCGCGGCGCTGATGCTCTCCGCCGGTGCCCTCGCCGACCGCGCCGGCGCGCGCCGCGCCTACGCCTGGGGCGTCGCCCTGTTCACCGTCGCCTCCCTCGGCTGCGCGCTCGCCCCCGGGATCGGCGTGCTGGTCGCCGCGCGCGTGGCGCAGGGCGGGGCCGCCGCGGTGGTGATGCCCGCCTCGCTGGCGCTGATCCGGCAGGCCTACGACGACGCCCGGGCCCGCGCCCGCGCCATCGCGCTGTGGACGGTCGGCGGCTCGGTGGCGATGGCCGCCGGCCCGGTGCTGGGCGGGCTGCTCACCGACTGGGCCGGCTGGCGGGCGGTCTTCCTGCTCAACCTCCCGGTCGGCGCGGTGATTCTGGGCCTGCTGGCCCGGGTGCCGCGCTCCCCGCGCCGGCCGGCCGCGCTGGACGCCGCCGGCCAGCTCACGGCCGTACTGGCCCTGGCCGGGCTGGCCTTCGCGGGCATCGAGGGCGGTCACCTGGGCTGGACCAGCGTTCCTGTGCTCGCGGCCGCGGCGCTCGCCGTCGGTTCCGGGTACGCCTTCGTCGTGGTGGAGTCCCGGCACCGCCGGCCCATGGTGCCGCTGGCGATGCTGAGGGACCGCCGGGTGGCGGTCGCGCTCGCGGTCGGATTCGCCGTCAACGCGGCCTTCTACGGCGGGATCTTCCTCCTCGGGCTGTACTACCAGCAGCTGCGCGGGATGTCGGCGGTCACCGCCGGGCTGATGTTCGTCCCGATGTCGGCGGTGGTGACGGGGACCAACCTCGTCTCGCCGCGGCTGGCGGAGCGGATCGGGCGGCGGGCGGTGATCGTCGTCGGTCAGCTGGTCTTCGCCGGAGCGATGGTGGCCCTGCTGCCGCTGGCCGCGCACACGCCGCTGTGGCTGGTGCTGATCCTGCTGCTGCCGCTGAGCGTCGGCGGTGCCATGGCGGTGCCGGCGCTGACCGCGCTGCTGATGGACGCGGTCCCCGGGGAGCGCGCGGGGACCGCCTCCGGACTGCTCAACTCCCTTCGTCAGACGGGCGGCGCGCTCGCCGTCGCCCTCTTCGGCAGCCTGCTCGCCGGCCCCGGCGGCGCCTTCTCCCTGGACGGCATGCGCGTCGGCCTCCTCGCCGTCGGGGCCCTCCTCCTGGCCACCACCGCCGTCTCCCGGCTGTGCCTGCCTCGCGGCTGACGTCGCGTCGGCCACGTGCGCGGCACAGGCCCGTTCGGTCACCGCGCGGAGGCGTCGTTGGCGCAGCGGAAGCCGAGGTTGCCGGAGGAGGACTCCGGGGTGTTGGAGGAGCGGGCGGCGACCCGGTAGCGGTTGCAGTAGGAGTCGTGGCACAGGTAGGAGCCGCCGCGCAGGACCCGTGCGGCGCCGGTGTCCGGGCCGTGCGGGTCCTGCACGGGCGACTGGCCGTAGTAGGAGGCCGAGAACCAGTCGGAGCACCATTCCCACACGTTTCCGGCGGTGTTCCACAGGCCGAAGCCGTTGGGACGGTAGGACTTGACCGGCGCCGTGGTGACGTAGCCGTCCTCGGCCGTGTTGGTGTGGGGAAAGCGTCCCTGCCAGATGTTGCAGCGCCACCGGCCGTCGGGGGTGAGCTCGTCACCCCAGGCGTAGCGGCGGCCGGGCAGGCCGCCGCGTGCGGCGTACTCCCACTCCGCCTCGGTGGGCAGGCGCTTGCCGGCCCACTGTGCGTAGGCGGTCGCGTCGTTCCAGGAGACATGGACGACGGGGTGGTTCTGGCGGCCGGTGATGTCGGAGCCGGCCCCCTCCGGGCGGCGCCAGTGGGCGCCCCGGACGTTGATCCACCAGGGGGTTCCGGCGGCGGTGCCGAGGATGTCGGCCGACGGAGCGGTGACCACGAGGTGGAAGACCGCCGAGGAGCCGTAGCGTTCGGCGTCGGTCACGTGGCCGGTGGCCTTGACGAAGGTGGCGAACTGGGCGTTGGTGACGGCGGTCTCGTCGATGTGGAAGGGCGTGAGGCGCACCGTGTGCACGGGGGTCTCGCCGTCGGCGGGGTAGCCCTCGCCGAACGCGTCGCCCATGGCGAACTCACCACCGGGCAGGCGGACCTGTCCGCGGGTCGAGCGCTTGACGGCGGCGGGGCGCGGCGCCTGCGGTGCTTCCGGCGGAGGTACGGCGACGGCTGCCGGTCCGCCGGAGGGCGTGCAGCAGGAGTGGTGCTCGCGGGTCATGGGTCGAGGTCCTCGATCGGGGGGCCGGCCGTCACGGCTGCCGCCGGTGGTAGGTGGACTCGTCGAGCCCGCTCAGGGTCGGGTCGTGCGCCACCTCGCCGACGTCGTACATCGACGTCATCCAGTGGTAGAAGTTGTCGCCGCGTTCCCGCAGGACGTCGTACAGGCGGCGCATCATCCGTGAGCGGACCTCCGCGTGTTCGGGATGGGCGTAGACGTTCTGGAGTTCGTCCGGGTCGGTCACGAGGTCGTAGAGCTCGTTGACCGAGTCCGGATTGACCACGAGCTTGTAGCGGTCCTCGCGCAGCATGCGCTGCGGGTACGGGAAGTGGTGGCCGTGGAACTCGCAGACGATGTCCTCTTCCCACTCCACCGCCTCGCCGTGGACGAGCGGCAGCAGGCTGCGCGAGTCGGTCGCCGGTTTCGGGTCGATGCCGGCCAGGTCCAGGATGGTCGCGGTGCAGTCGAGCAGGCTGACGAACTCGGACCGTACGACACCGCCGGGGGCGCCCGGGACACGGAGCAGGCCGGGTGTGCGGTAGATGTCCTCGTACATCGCGGGGCCCTTGTCGTGCAGCCGGTGGGAGCCGGTGAACTCGCCGTGGTCGCAGGTGAAGAACACGGCCGTGTCGTCCACGAGCCCCAGCCGCTCCATGGCTTCCATGACGCGCCCGATCTGCCGGTCGATCAGCGCCACATAGCCCCAGTAGACGGCGATCAGCTTGCGGGTCGTCTCGATGGGCATGGTGTCGAAGGTCCAGTGCGCGCTGTAGTTGCGCTGCACCGGAGGCTTGCCCTGGAAGGTCTCCGCGATGGACCGGGGCAGTTCCACGTCCGCCGGGTCGACCAGGTCGAAGTACTCGTCGGGGAGGATGTAGGGCAGGTGCGGCCCGAAGAAATGCAGCGCGAGGAAGAACGGCCGGCCGTGCTCGCGGGAGTCGGCGGCGTACTGTTCGAGCTGCTCTATGGCCCGGGTGGCCAGGTAGTGCTCGAAGGTGGCCTCGACCGGCTGGTGCAGCCGGGCGGCGAGAAGGTTGCCGGGGCCGCCGTTGGGCAGGACGCCGCGGACACGGTCGCTGATCTCGTAGGGCGGCAGACCGCGTTCGGCGAGGTAGGCGAGGTAGTCGGGATGGTCCACCGGGTTGTGCCAGCCGGGCAGCTCGGGGCCGTCGAAGCCGTAGTCGGCCGCCGTCAGCCGGTTGCCGGCGTGCCACTTGCCGATGAGGCCGCAGTTGTAGCCGTGCTCCCTCAGTGCACGGGAGAAGGTGAACTGGTCCTCGGCCAGGTCCTCGAGGTAGCCGACGTTGCGTTCGTGGTTGGCCAGCAGTCTGTGCCGGAAGGGCGCCTGACCGGTCAGCAGGCTGGCCCGGGCCGGGGTGCAGATCGCGGTGGGGGTGTACCAGCGGTCGAAGCGGGTTCCCGTGGCGGCGAGTTCGTCCAGGACGGGAGTGTGCGCGAGGGGGTTGCCGTAGGCGCCGAGGGTGTCCGCCCGGTGCTGGTCGGTCATGAGGAAGAGGACGTTCTTCCTGGAGCGGCTCGACGTGTCGGCAGCGGTCACTGGCCCGCTCCCGTGAAGAGGTCGCCGGTGTAGTAGCTCTTCGGGTCGAGCGGGTGATCGAGTTTGCCCGCCTGGACGAAGTAGTCGTTCATGCCCTTCAGCCACTTGTCGATGGTGCCGTCCTTGGTCAGCGCGTCCAGCTTGTTCACGTCGAGCAGCTCGACGTTGGCGGCGTCCGCCTTCACCTGCGCCTCGGGGATGCCGAGCTTGTCGGCGGTGAGCTTGATGGCCTCGTCGGTGTGCGCGGAGCGGTAGGCGATCGCCTCCCGCAGCACGGCGAGGACCTTCTTCGCCTTCGCGGGCTGCTTGGAGACGAACCCGTTGCCGGCGACGAAGGCCGTCGGGAAGGAGACCTGGTCGGCGAAGTCGGAGTTCTTCGCCAGTTCGACCATGCCCGGCACCTGCTTCTTGATGGTCGCGGCCGCCGGGTACCAGAAGCCGGCGGCGTCGACCTTCTTCGAGGAGAAGGCCGAGACGATGGTCGACGGGTCCATCGGCACGGTCTTGACGTCGCTCTTCTTCATCCCCGCCTTCTCCAGGGCGAGGGTGAGGATCATGTCGCCGGAGGTGCCCTCGGGCACGGCGACGGTCTTGCCCTTGAGCTGTTGCATCGAGGTGATGCCGGGCTGGGCGATGACGCGGTCGGCGTTGCCGAGGGTGTTGATCGCGACGACCTTGGCCTTGCCGGAGGCGGGCAGCCACATCGCGCCGGGGCCGATGTATCCGAGGTCGAGGTTGTCGGTGCCCAGGGCCTGGATCTGGAGCGGGCCGTTGGTGAAGACCTTGGTCTCGGCGGAGAGGCCGTGCTTGGCCCACAGGCCCTTGGCGTCGGCGATGGCGATCAGACTGGTGCCGTTGAAGTCGCCGATGTAGCCGATGCGTACCTTCTCCCCGCCTTTGCCGGAAGAGGAGTCGCTGCCGCAGCCGGTCAGGAGAGCGGCGGCGGCCAGGCCTGCGACCGCTGCGGTGAACCCTCTGCGGGAGGTCGTGAGCGGCATGGGTGGGATGTCCTTCCGGTCAGATCGTCGTCGATGGCTGGGGGGCGGCCGTGCGGCCGTCCTGGTGGTAGACGGAGTGCCACACGCGGTTGCGCAGGGCGGCGAACTCCGGGCTGAGGCGGAAGTCCTCGTCACGCGTGCCGTCCCAGTGGACGTCGATGACGTCGTACACGCGTCCCGGCCGGGCGGCCATGACGATCACGCGGTTCGCCAGGAAGACGGCCTCGTCGACGTCGTGCGTGATGAACAGGACGGTGCGCTTCTCCTTGCTCCAGGTGTCGAGGAGCTGCTCCTGGAGCTTGACCCGGGTCAGGGCGTCGAGCGCGCCGAACGGTTCGTCCATCAGCAGGATCGAGGGACCCACGGCATAGGCCCGGGCGATGGCGCACCGCTGCCGCATGCCGCCGGAGAGCGTCTTGGGGAGCGCGTCGGCGAACTGTTCGAGCCCCACCAGGTTGATGAAGTGCTCCGCGCGCCGGCGGCGTTCGGCCCTGGGCACGCCCGCGGTCCGCAGCCCGAACTCGACGTTCTGCCGGACGGTCAGCCAGGGGAAGAGGGCGTACTGCTGGAAGATCACACCGCGCTCGGGTCCCGGCCCGGACACCGGTACGCCGTCGACCAGGGCCCGGCCGGTGGTCGGCTCCTCCAGGCCGGCGAGGACGTTCAGCAGGGTGCTCTTGCCGCAGCCCGAGGGGCCGACGACGGTGACGAACTCGTTGTCCGCGATGTCGAGGGAGAGGTCGTCGAGGGCGGTGAACGTGGTGCGTCCCAGTGCGAAGGTCTTGGTGACGCCCTGGACGGAGATCTTGGCCGCGGTACTGGTCATCGGCGTTCCTGCCATCCGGTGAGCTTGCGTTCTGCGAGGAGGAGGATGCGGTCCATGAGCAGACCGAGGATCCCGATCGAGATGAGTCCGACGAAGATCGTCGGAAGGTCGTAGTAGAGCTCGGCGTTCTGCATCCGGTAGCCGAGGCCCTGCTGCGCCGCGACCAGTTCGGCGGCGACCAGGGTCGCCCAGGCCGAGCCGAGGCCCACCCGCATGCCCACGAGGATGAACGGCGTGGAGGCGGGGACCACGACCCGGGCGAAGATGACCAGGTCCCTGGCTCCCAGGACGCGGGCGGCGTTGATCAGCGTGCGGTCGACGTCGACCACGCCCTGGAACGTGGAGATGACGCACGCGAGGAACGCGGCCAGGAAGATGACGAAGACCTTCGGTGTCTCGTCGATGCCCATGACCACGACGGCCAGCGGGATGATCGCCAGCGGTGGAATGGTCCGGAAGAACTGGATCCAGGGCTCGATCAGGCTGCGCAGTACGCCGTACCAGCCCATGAGGAAGCCGACCGGGACCGCCACGGCGGTGCCGAGGGCGAAGCCGATGAGCACGCGGGTCAGACTGGCGACCACGTCCTCGCCGAGCGTCCCGTTGTCGATCAGGGTCCTGGCCCGGCCGACGACCTCCGGCGGCGTCGGCAGTTTGAAGCCCGCGGCGGCCAGGATCCACCAGATCGCGATGCCCAGCGCGACGGACACGGCGTTCAGGGCCGCGGACCTCCATCGCCGGCCCGACGGCCAGCGCCGCGGTGCCGTCCTGGTGCCGGCCGCGCCATCGGAGTCGGCGGACGTTCCGGATGTCTTCTCGGGTACGGGGTCTCGCCGGCCGGCGCCCTGCTTGTCAAGGACGGACATGGGCGGCTCCTTCGTCGGTGGAGTTGCGTACGCGGGAACCGCCCTGCACTTCGGCGGTTTCCGGATACCTCGCCAGGAGGGGGGAACTGTGGAAGACCGCGGCGAGCGCGCCGAGGGCGCCGTCGTCGTCGGAGAGCCGTGCCGCCTCGACCACGGGACCGGCCGACACGATCGGGAAGAGCTCACCGGCGAGGGTGGCGGCGACCTGTTCCACGATGACGGGCGCCAGCCGGGTGATCTCGCCGCCGATGACGACCTTCGCCGGATTGAGGGTCATCGTCGCCGCTCCGACCACGCGTCCCAGCGCTGCGGCCGCCTCGCGCAGCACCCGGTCCGCGACCGGGTGTGCGCCGGCCACGGCGGCCGCCAGGTCCTGGAGGTTCTCCAGGCGGAGACCGAACTCCCAGCAGGCGGCGAGGATCCCGGGGACCGAGGCCACGGTCTCCAGGCAGCCGCGCTTGCCGCACCGGCAGGGCCGGCCCGCCGGTTCGACGGTGACGTGGCCGAGTTCGCCGGCCAGTCCGGCGGATCCGGTGACCAGTTGGCCGCCGACGACGAGTCCGCCGCCGACACCGTCGGACAGGCGTACGTACACCAGGTCGGCCACGCTGTCGGCGCCGCTGATGGCCTCGGCGAGGGCGGCGAGGCGGGTGTTGTTGTCGACGATCACCGGCGCGTCGAAGCGTTCGGCGAAGGCCACGTCGACGCCGTCCGGGGCCGGGCGGAGCACCGTCGTCCCCGACGCGGCGCGAGGCCAGGCCGTTCCGTCCGGCGCCGGGTACGGTCCCGGCACGCCGATGCCGATGCCCTGGAGCGCCCCGAAGTGGACGCCGGCGTCGGCACTCAGCCGGTCGACCAGGCCGAGAGCCAGCTCGGTCCGCGTCGGCCAGGACGCCGTGTCGTCGTACCGGACGGACCCGGAGGCCATGACCTCGTGCGAGGCGTCGGCGATGACGACGTGGACGCGCCGGTGGCCGAAGTCGACGCCCATGAACTGCGCCGACGCCGGGTCGAGCGCCAGCCGCTCGGCCGGCCGGCCGCTGCCCTCGCGTCGGGAGGCGTCGGTGTCCACGACGACGATGGCGCCTCGCTGGAGGAGGCTGCCGGTGATCTCGGAGAGAGTGGTGCGGGACAGGCCGACGACCCGGGCGATCTCGCCGCGGCTCATGGCTCCGTTCTCCTGCAGTGCGCGCAGCACGCGGTCCTCATGGGTCCGCCTGACCAGTGCGTGCACTCCGGTGGGCATCTGCATGGCGGTCAACGTAGGGAGGCCGGAAAATTCCGTCAACACTCCGACAGAAAAAAGTGCGGGGAGGTGCTCGGTGTCGGGCCGGGACTGGGGACACCCGCGGGCCCGTCTTGGTGTGCGTGGCGGCGTCGTGCCGCAAGGCCGTGCATCGTCGCCTCAGGAAGGGCCATTGACCTGCACGTTCCCTTCCACACCGGGCCGGGAGGCGGCTGTGTACGAGTCCGGGCGCTGCCGTCGGCGCACCCCCGGTCTGTCACGCCACGCACCGCGCGTTACCCAATCGTGACCATCCTGACCGGTCGGCCGGGCCCTCGCGGGACCTGCGGAAACACCGCGCCACATGCGGGCATCGAGGCCTCGGACGCCCGGGATGATTTGTTCGGGGTGTTGACGGAAAAAATGTCCCTTCCCATGCTGTCCGGCGTGCCGGCCAGGGACGGCACGCCGGCATGGCACCGGCATCCCGGACGGCGAAGGAGAAGACTGATGACCAGCACCCAGAACGGGTTGCACCGACGGACTCTGCTGGCCGGCGTCGCAGGCCTCGGAGCGGCGGTCGCCCTGCCCGCGGCCGCCGCGCAGGCGGCGCCTGGGCCGGGGGAGGCCGCCTCGACCGCCCGCCACCCGTCGAACTGGCCCGACCCGGAGCCCTACGGCCTCGCCGACACCCGGCTGGACCTGTGGCCGCGTGAGGACAACTCCTTCGTCCTCCCGCTCGAACTGCGCCCCCGTGACGAGGAGCGCGGCCAGGTCTGGATGCGGGACACCTACGTCAACTGCTTCGTGGTCGACGGCCGCCCGGTCTACGTCGCCACCGGCACCACACGCGTGCCGGGACTGGAGGCGGCCGCCCCCTGGAACGACGGCATCTTCGTCTGGGTGTCCCCGTCCCTCAAGGGGCCGTGGAGGCTGGTCGACACGACCGGCGTCCGGCCCGGTGCCGAGCGGGGCAAGGTGTGGTCGCCCGAGTTCGCCGGTGAGAACCGCCCCGGACGTACGGTCGTGGCTCCGTGGCAGGAATATTGGTACGACGACCGGTTCGGCAAGCGCGGCGAGGTCTGGGCCCCGGAGCTGCACTACTTCCGCGGCACGTGGTACATCGTCGCGTGCATGGGAGACCACTCCCGCAAGGTCGGCTCGTTCCTCCTCGTGAGCGAGGGCGGGATCGAGGGTCCGTACCGGCTCGCCGAGGGAAACCACGACAAGCCCTTCGGCGACCCGTTCATCGGAGGGCCGAAGTTCATCGAGCCCGGCGCCTACCACCACATCGACGGCAGCCTCTACTCCGAGGGCGACGACGCCTGGCTGGTGCTGCACAACGACCTGTACGCCAGGTTCCGGGACGACATGGAGGACATCGTCCCGGCCACGAACCTCCCGAGGTTCCGGCAGGCGCCCTACTCGCCGGAGCCGTACCGCGAGGGTGTGTACGTGTTCAGGTACGCGGGCAAGTACTACCTCGTCCAGACCGCATGGGACTGGACATCGGTCAATCCCGACGGCAGCGCACGGTACGCCTACGACACCGGCGGCCCGGGCCGTACGCAGTACCAGTACGACGCGGTCGTCGCCGTCGCGGACACCTTGGAGGGCCCGTACTCCGAGCGGTGGACCGCGGGTGTGGGCATCGGCCACAACAACTTCTTCGCGGACCATCACGGCGGTCTGTGGGCGACCTTCTTCCGCAACCCTAACTTCGGCTACTGGTCGGACGCCTCACGCATCGGCCAGTCCGCCGTGCCCGGTGTCGTACGGCTGGAGTGGACCGGGCCGGCGCGGCATCGGCTGTACGTGAAGCGCCGGAACCACGGTCACACGGTCAGTCCCGTCGGAAATGATGCGTCGGAAATCTTTGACGCGTCGGGAATCTCCGACCTATAGTTTTCCTCATGCCTGCCGACGTGTTCGGCGTTCTGGCCAACCCAGTGCGTCGCAAACTGCTGGAAAGCCTGCGTGAAGGGCCGCGCTCCACGGGTGAGCTGGCCGGGATGTTCGAGCTCGGGAGG
>NZ_JBEXZD010000095.1:0-33610 GCF_040628575.1 Streptomyces sp. NPDC006393 | reverse complement strand
GGGCATCGCGGTCGTGGCCTCGCACAAGGGCTACCAGAACATCGACGTCGACGTCCGCAGGCGCATGGCGGCGATCAGCGCGGAGACCGCGGTGGGTGCTGCGTAGGGTGGTCTCACCCGAACAGTCCCACCGAAGGGAAAGCAGGACCATGGCGATCCAGGTCGGCGACAAGGCACCCGACTTCGAGCTCAAGGACAACCACGGCCGCACCGTGAAGCTGTCCGACTTCCGCGGTGAGAAGAACGTGGTGCTGCTCTTCTACCCGTTCGCCTTCACCGGCGTGTGCACCGGCGAGCTGTGCGCGCTGCGCGACAACCTGCCCAAGTTCGTCAACGACGACACCCAGCTGCTCGCCGTCTCCAACGACTCCATCCACACCCTGCGCGTCTTCGCCGAGCAGGAGGGCCTGGAGTACCCGCTGCTGAGCGATTTCTGGCCGCACGGGAACACCTCGCGCGACTACGGCGTCTTCGACGAGGACAAGGGTTGCGCCGTGCGCGGCACCTTCATCATCGACAAGGACGGCATCGTCCGCTGGACCGTCGTCAACGCGCTCCCCGACGCCCGCGACCTGAACGACTACGTGAAGGCCCTCGAGACCGTGTGAGTCCGGCGTGGCCGGGGTCCGGGGAGGGAATCGACACCTGGGATTCTTCGGTTGCGGGGCCTGCGTGGGGCGGGAACCCCTCACTAGGATCGACACGTTGATCCCATATCCGATGCACGACGGGGCTCCCCGCCCCCGGACACCAATGGAGGACTCGTGGGAGTCAGCCTCAGCAAGGGCGGCAACGTATCGCTGACGAAGGAGGCCCCGGGCCTGACCGCGGTCCTCGTCGGTCTGGGCTGGGACGCCCGCACCACCACCGGCACCGACTTCGACCTCGACGCCAGCGCGCTGCTGCTGAACAACTCCGGGAAGGTCGGCAACGACCAGAACTTCGTCTTCTTCAACAACCTCAAGAGCCCGGACGGCTCGGTCGAGCACACCGGCGACAACCTCACCGGTGAGGGCGAGGGCGACGACGAGGTGATCAAGGTGAACCTCGCCGGGGTCCCGGCCGACGTCGACAAGATCGTCTTCCCTGTCTCGATCTACGAGGCGGAGAACCGCCAGCAGTCCTTCGGCCAGGTGCGCAACGCGTACATCCGCGTGGTGAACCAGGCCGGCGGCGCGGAGATCGCCCGCTACGACCTCAGTGAGGACGCCTCGACCGAGACGGCCATGGTCTTCGGCGAGCTCTACCGCCACGGCGCGGAGTGGAAGTTCCGCGCCATCGGCCAGGGCTACGCCTCGGGCCTGCGGGGCATCGCCCAGGACTTCGGCGTCAACGTCTGAGCCGAGCTCCCGCGCGATCGAACATCTGCACAACAGAACGCCTGATCGTCCGGCGCCGCGTGTTTCCACGCGGCGCCGGACGCGCAGGAACCCACACAGGCACCATCCCCGGGGAGGACCAGCATCATGGGCGTCACGCTCGCCAAGGGGGGCAACGTCTCCCTGTCCAAGGCCGCACCCAACCTGACCAATGTCATGGTCGGGCTCGGCTGGGACGCGCGCTCCACCACCGGAGCGCCCTTCGACCTCGACGCCAGCGCGCTGCTGTGCTCCGCGGGCAACCGGGTGCTGGGCGACGAGTGGTTCGTCTTCTACAACCAGCTCAAGAGCCCGGACGGCTCGGTCGAGCACACCGGCGACAACCTCACCGGTGAGGGCGAGGGCGACGACGAGTCGATCCTGGTGGACCTCGCCAAGGTGCCGCCGCAGTGCGAGAAGATCGTCTTCCCGGTCTCCATCCACATGGCCGACGAGCGCGGACAGACCTTCGGACAGGTCTCCAACGCCTTCATCCGCGTCGTCAACCAGGCCGACGGCCAGGAGCTCGCCCGCTACGACCTGAGCGAGGACGCCTCCACCGAGACCGCGATGATCTTCGGTGAGCTCTACCGCTACCAGGGTGAGTGGAAGTTCCGGGCGGTGGGACAGGGGTACGCCTCCGGTCTGCGCGGCATCGCTCTAGACTTCGGAGTCAATGTTTCGTAAAGCCGGGTACGGCGACGGGGGAGACCCGTACATATACGGATTGGGTAGCCAGTGCTTCTGAAAACCTTCGGCTGGTCGTTCGCGATCACCGCGCTCGGCCTCGTCGCCGCGTTGTTCTACGGGGGGTGGACCGCCTTCGGCGTGGTGGCGATCCTCGCCATCCTCGAGATCTCGCTGTCGTTCGACAACGCAGTGGTCAACGCCGGAATCCTGAAGAAGATGAACGCCTTCTGGCAGAAGATCTTCCTCACGGTCGGCGTTCTGATCGCGGTCTTCGGGATGCGGCTGGTCTTCCCCGTCGTCATCGTCGCGATCACGGCCAAGATGGGCCCCATCGAGGCCGTCCACCTGGCGTTCAGCGACAAGGACCGCTACCAGCAGCTGGTCACGGACGCCCACCCGGCGATCGCGGCCTTCGGCGGCATGTTCCTGCTGATGATCTTCCTCGACTTCATCTTCGAGGACCGGGACATCCAGTGGCTGCGCTGGATCGAGCGGCCACTGGCCAAGCTCGGCAAGGTCGACATGCTGTCGGTCTGCATCGCGCTGGTCGTCCTGCTGATCACCTCCTTCACCTTCGCCACCCACGCCCACCAGCACGGCGGCGCGCACATCGACAAGGCGCAGACGGTCCTGATCGCCGGCATCGCCGGCCTGATCACGTACATGGTCGTCGGCGGTCTGTCCGGCTACTTCGAGGACCGGCTGGAGGAAGAGGAGGAGCGCGAGCACGAGGAGGAGGAAGAGGCCGCCCGCGCGGGCAAGCCGCGCTCGGCCGTGAAGCTGGCCGGCCAGGCCGCGTTCTTCATGTTCCTCTACCTGGAGGTCCTGGACGCGTCCTTCTCCTTCGACGGCGTGATCGGCGCCTTCGCCATCACCAACGACATCGTCATGATGGCCCTCGGCCTCGGCATCGGCGCCATGTACGTCCGTTCCCTCACGGTCTACCTGGTCCGCCAGGGCACCCTCGACGACTACGTCTACCTGGAGCACGGCGCCCACTACGCCATCGGCGCCCTGGCCGTGATCCTCATGGTGACCATCCAGTACGAGATCAACGAGGTCATCACCGGCCTGGTCGGCGTGATCCTCATCGCCTGGTCCTTCTGGTCCTCCGTGCGCCGCAACCGCGCGCTGGCGGCCGAGGAGGGAAAAGCGGCGGGCTCCGGCGAGAAGGCTGAGGTCCCCTCGGGGGTGTGACACCCCTCGGCACGAGGAACGCTTCTGAGCGGGGCGGCCGACAAGGACGACGGCGAACCGAGCCGGGTCCCCGGGCCGCCCCGCGGCGCATGGGGCGGGGGCGGCGAGAGCGGTGAGGCTGGGGGCGGGAGATGGGTTTCTTCGACGGTCTGCTGGGCGGACGCGCGTCCGAGTTCGACTCGGGCAGCGCCGCGTCCAACGCGATCGAACTGACCAAACGGCACCACCAGGTGTCCCTGACCAAGCAGGGCGCCGCCACCGGGCATCTGCGCATCAACCTGACCTGGCGGATGCGCACCTCCGACATCGGCGGCTCCGCGCGGCAGAGCCTGCTGCGTCACCCGTTCAAGGCGCTCAAGCCGCCCGAGGTGCTCGGACACAGCCAGTCGATGGTCAACGTCGACCTCGACCTCGGCTGCCTGTACGAGCTGGCCGACGGCACCAAGGGCGTCGTCCAGCCGCTCGGCGGCTTCCTGGGCGACGTGAACGCGCCGCCGTACGTCAAGCTCAGCGGCGACGACCGGTTCGGCTCCGCGTCCGGTGAGACGATCTACGTCAACCTCGACCACCGCGACGACATCAAGCGCCTGCTGGTCTTCGTCTACATCTACGACCAGACCCCGGCCTTCGACCGCACCCACGCGATCGTCACGCTCTACCCGAGCAACGGCCCCCGCATCGAGATCGGCCTCGAGGAACGCCAGCCCCAGGCCCGCTCCTGCGCGGTCGTCCTGATCGAGAACACCAAGGGTGAGCTCATGGTCCGCCGCGAGGTCAAGTTCGTCTACGGCTTCCAGTCGGAACTCGACCGCCTGTACGGCTGGGGCCTGCAATGGGGCCGGGGCTACAAGACGAAGGCGGACAGGTGAGCGCCCGCCTCACCGAGCACCCGCCTCACCGTCCGATGAACTGAGGCCCCTGCGGCGGCAGGCGGAACTCCGGGTCGGGCACCACCGTGACGGCCGGCGGATAGCCGTATCCCGACTGCGGATACCCGTACGCGGGCTGAACCGGGGCAGGAGCCGCCACAGCCGCCGCCGTGGGCTGCTGCTGCGGCGGATACCCGTACGCGGGCTGCTCCGGCGGCAGCGGCTGCGCCACCGGCGTCTCCGCCTCCGTCTCCTCCCCCTCGTCCACCGAGATGCCGAAGTCCGTGGCAAGCCCCTTCAGCCCGTTCGAGTAGCCCTCGCCCAGGGCCCGGAACTTCCACCCCTCGCCCCGCCGGTACAGCTCCCCGCAGATCAGCGCGGTCTCCTGACCGGTCTCGGGCTTGATGTCGAAGTACGCCAGCGGCTCCCCGTCCGCGAGCGCCGCGTCGTACAGCAGGATGCGCAGCGCCCGTACGCGGTCGAAGGCGACGCCGTCCGCCGAGGCGACCACCAGGATCCGGCCCACGCCGGGTTCGACGCCCGCGAGGTCCGTCTGGACCGTGTCGGTCATGCCCTCCGCGACCCGCCGCTTGCCGAGCCGCCACACCTTCCCGGACGGGTGCCGGGGCTGGTTGTAGAACACGAAGTCCTCGTCGGAGCGCACACGACCGTCGGGCCCCAGGAGCAGCGCCGAGGCATCGACGTCCGGCACCCCCTGGCCGGGCGTCCACCGCACCACGGCCCGTACCGTGGCGGCGTCCAGCGGGACGTTCGACCCCTTCACCATCGCGTGCGTCATGCGGTCATCCTGCCCTCTCCGTCCTGGCCACGACAACGCGGGGTCCGACGCGGATCCCGGCTGCTTTACCAGAAGTTCATGCCCGGCGGGAACTTCTGACACCGATTTGTACGTACTATTACCGGCCACCTTTTTTTCGAAGGGCCGGGCAGTCCAGCAGTTCCGCACAGGCCACTGGCCATCACCACGGGGGAGCTTCATGCGTCATTTCGGGCACCTCGCTCCTGAGGTGCGGCAGCGCCTCTTCCACCGGGAGCCGGGGGAGTTCACCGCCGAGTCCCCGGCCCGGCTGCTCTCCGCCGCGCTGGGCGCCACGCTCTACAGCCCGGCCACCCGCCCGCGCCTGGCCGATGACATCGTCAAGCAGGCCGCGCGCGGCGTGGTCTCGATGGTGCTCTGCCTGGAGGACTCGATAGACGACGCGGACGTGGCGCACGGCGAGGAGAACCTCGTCCGGCAGTTCGCCGGGCTGGCCGCCCGCCCCGCCGGCGCGGCCGACCTGCCCCTGCTCTTCATCCGGGTCCGCGCCGCCGAGCAGATACCCGACCTGGTGCGGCGGCTGGGCGCGTCCGTGCGGCTGCTGTCCGGATTCGTGCTGCCGAAGTTCACCGGGGAGCGGGGCCTGCCCTTCCTGGAGGCGATGCAGGCCGCCGAGACGGCGAGCGGACGCCGGCTGTTCGCCATGCCGGTGCTGGAGTCCCCCGAGCTGCTGTACCGCGAGTCGCGGGTGGACACCCTGGAGGGCATCTTCCGCGCGGTCGACAAGTACCGGGACCGGGTGCTGGCGCTGCGCCTGGGCGTCACCGACTTCTGCTCGTCGTACGGCCTGCGCAGGGCCCCCGACATGACGGCCTACGACGTCCAGGTCGTCGCCTCCGTGATCGCCGACGTGGTGAACATGCTGGGCCGGGCCGACGGCACCGGGTTCACGGTGACCGGCCCGGTGTGGGAGTACTTCCGGGCCCAGGAGCGGATGTTCAAGCCGCAGCTGCGGCAGAGCCCCTTCCTGGAGGTGCAGGCGGTCGAGCTGCGCGCGAGACTGATCGAGCACGCGATGGACGGGCTGCTGCGGGAGATCTCCCTCGACCAGGCCAACGGGCTGCTGGGCAAGACCTGCATCCATCCCTCCCATGTGCTGCCCGTGCACGCGCTGTCGGTGGTCAGTCACGAGGAGTTCAGCGACGCGGCGGACATCCTGCGGCCGGAGCGGGGCGGCGGGGGAGTGCTCAGGTCGGCGTACACGAACAAGATGAACGAGGTGAAGCCGCACCGCGCCTGGGCCGAGCGGACCCTGCTGCGCGCCGAGGTCTTCGGTGTCGCCAGGGAGGACGTCGGCTTCGTGGAGCTGCTCGCCGCCGGAATCCCCGACTGACCCGCTGCCCACCACGGCCGACGACCCTCGCCCACCCACCACAGGGAATCCACAGGAAACACATGAACCGCAGGAACACGGCAGGAAACGACGGAGTCTGGTCCGGCACCTGGGTCGCCGAGCGACTCGGGGTCGAGCTGCTGGGCGGCGACGAGCTGACCGGCCTGCTCGGGCTCGCGCTGCGCCGCAACCCCAAGCGGGCGCACCTGCTCGTGTCCAACGTGCTCGGCAAGCACGTACCGCAGTCGCCGTCGGTGGTCTACGGCCACGGATTCGCGCTGGGCCGCCGGGTGCGGGAGCTGCTGGGCGAGCCCGAGGCCGCCACGGCGGTCGTCCTCGGCTACGCGGAGACCGCGACGGGCCTCGGCCACTCGGTCGCGGACGGCCTGGGCCCGGCCACCTACCTGCACTCCACGCGCCGCCCCATGCCCGGCCTCGCCCCGGCGGGCGGCTTCGAGGAGTCCCACTCGCACGCCACCTCGCACCTGCTGCTGCCCGAGGACCCGGCGCTGCTGTCCGGGGACGGCCCGCTGGTCCTCGTGGACGACGAGTTCTCCACCGGCAACACCGTCCTGAACACCATCCGCGACCTGCACTCCCGCCATCCGCGCCGGCGGTACGTGGTGGTCGCCCTGGTCGACATGCGCTCACCCGCCGACACCGCGCGCCTGGAGGACTTCGCCCGGGAGATCGACGCCCGCGTGGACCTGGTCACGGCGGCCTCCGGCACCGTACGCCTCCCGGAGGGCGTGCTGGAGAAGGGACAGGCGCTGGTCGCCCGGCACGAGACGGCGAGCATGCAGCCGCAGCCGCAGCCGCAGCCGCAGCCGCAGCCGGAACCGGGGCCGGGGCAGGAGGCCACCGTGCCCGCCCAGCGGAGCCGCGGCCGGGTCGCGCGCGTCGACCTGCGCTGGCCGCGCGGTCTGCCCGACGGCGGCCGGCACGGGTTCACGCCCGGTCACCGGGACCGGCTGGAGCGGGCCCTGCCCGTCATGGCCGCCCGGGTCGCCGAGGCGCTGCCCGGAACGACCCGGCGGGTGCTGGTCCTCGGGTTCGAGGAGCTGATGTACGCGCCGCTGCGGCTCGCCCGCGAGCTGGAGCAGGTCGTGGCCGCCGAGGTGCGCTACTCCACCACGACCCGCTCCCCGGTCCTCGCGGTCGACGACCCCGGGTACGCGATCCGCACCCGCCTGGTCTTCCCGGCGCACGACGACCCGGCCGACGGCCCCGGCGAGCGCTACGCGTACAACGTGGCCGGAGCGGGCTTCGACGCCGTCGTCGCCGTCGTCGACTCGGCCGCCGACACCCCCGCGCTGCACGCCCCCGACGGCCTGCTGGCCCAGCTCGCCGGGCACACCCCGCACGTCTTGCTCGCGGTCGTGCCGTCGTACGTCCCCGCGACCGCGCTCAGCCCAGAAAGGCCCCGTATGCTGCCCGAGCCCCTCCGCGGCCCCGCCTTCTCCTCGTACGCGCCCGAGGAGGTCGGCTGGCTGCTCCAGGACCTCTCGGACGTGACGCTGGAGGCGCCGACCGAGGAGCGCGAGGAGGCGATCCAGAGCGGCGGCGCGCACTACGCCGAGTCGCTGCCGGTGGAGTACCAGCCCAGCGAGCAGTACCAGGAGCTCTTCCAGGCGGCGCTCGACGCCTCGGCGGACCGGATCGCCCAGGCCGTCGGCGCGGTCACCGAGACCGTCCTCGCCGAGCGGTCGCCCCGTCCCGTCCTGGTCTCGCTCGCCCGGGCCGGCACCCCGGTCGGTGTGCTGATGCGCCGCTGGGCCCGGTTCCGGCACGGCCTGGACCTGCCGCACTACGCGGTGTCGATCGTGCGCGGCCGGGGCATCGACGCCAACGCGCTGCGCTGGCTGGCCGGCCGGCACGACCCCGCGGACGTGGTCTTCGTCGACGGCTGGACCGGCAAGGGCGCCATCACCCGGGAACTCGCCCAGGCTGTCCGGGAGTTCGAGGAGAAGGAGGGGATCACCGGCTTCGACCCGGAGATCGCCGTGCTCGCCGACCCGGGCTCGTGCGTGCGCACCTACGGCACCCGGGAGGACTTCCTCATACCCTCCGCCTGCCTGAACTCCACCGTCTCCGGGCTCGTTTCGCGCACCGTCCTGCGCGCGGACCTGGTCGGCCCCGACGACTTCCACGGCGCGAAGTTCTACCGCGAACTCGCCGGCGCCGACGTCTCGAACGTCTTCCTCGACACCGTCTCCGCCCGCTTCCCGCAGGTGGCCGACGCCGTCGAGCAGGCCGCCAAGGAACTGCTGTCCGCCGAGCGCACCCCCACCTGGGAGGGCTGGGCGGCGGTCGAGCGGATCAGCGAGGAGTACGGGATCCACGACGTGAACCTGGTCAAGCCGGGCGTCGGCGAGACCACGCGGGTGCTGCTGCGCCGGGTGCCGTGGAAGATCCTGGCGCGGTCCGGGGCGGGCGCCGACCTGGACCACGTACGCCTGCTGGCCGGGCAGAGAGGGGTTCCGGTCGAGGAGGTGGACGAACTGCCGTACACCTGCGTGGGTCTGATCCACCCCCGCTACACGCGCGGGGCGACCGGCGCCGACGGCAAGGCGGTGAACGGCTGATGCCGGTGGTGGTGGCGAGCGACCTCGACCGTACGCTCATCTACTCGTCGGCGGCCCTGGCGCTGACCATGCCGGACGCGCGGGCGCCACGGCTGCTGTGCGTGGAGGTGCACGAGAGCAGGCCGCTGTCGTACATGACGGAGACGGCCGCCCAGTTGCTGACCGACCTCGGGGACACGGCGGTGTTCGTGCCGACCACGACGCGTACCCGCAAGCAGTACCAGCGCATCAACCTGCCGGGTCCGGCACCGGCGTACGCGATCTGTGCCAACGGCGGCCATCTGCTGGTGGACGGGGTGTCGGACGCCGACTGGCACCGGCGGGTCATCGAGCGGCTGGCCGGCGAGTGCGCGCCGCTCGCCGAGGTGCGCGAGCATCTGCTGCGCACCGCCGACCCGGTGTGGGTGCGCAAGCACCGGGTCGCCGAGGACCTGTTCGCCTATCTCGTCGTGGAGCGCGAACTGCTCCCCGAGGACTGGGTGAAGGAGCTCGGCGCCTGGGCGGAGAACCTCGGCTGGACGGTCTCCCTGCAAGGCCGGAAGATCTACGCCGTACCGGGGCCGCTCACCAAGAGCGCCGCCGTCCGCGAGGTCGCCCGCCGCACCGGCACCGACCTGGTGCTCGGGGCGGGCGACTCGCTGCTGGACGCCGATCTGCTGCTGGCCGTGGACCGCGGCTGGCGCCCGGGCCACGGCGAACTGGCCGACACGGGCTGGACCGCACCCGGCATCAGCGCGCTGCCCGAGCGCGGGGTACTGGCCGGGGAGCGGATCGTACGGGAGTTCCTCAAGGCGTCCCGGGCGCCGCGGTAGGCGGGACGGTCCCCTCCCGCCGGGGTCCGTCCGGACCGGCCGTCAGCCGCCGCAGCAGCCCCCTCCGCAGCACCCTCCGCCGCCGCCCGAGCCGCCGGACCGGGGCGCGGCGGACGGGGCCGTCGCGGAGCCGCCCACCGCGACCGTGGACAGCAGTTTGACGGTGTCGTCGTGACCGGCGGGGCAGGCCGCCGGGGCGGCGGATTCCGCCATGGGACGGCTCAGTTCGAAGGTGTCGCCGCAGCTCCGGCAGCGGTACTCGTAGCGAGGCATGGCCCCACATTAACGGGAGTGACCAGACGCACAGAGATCTGTGTTTCTTGTGTGTTCGTTTCTGTCCCGTTCTCATGCGGAGATATTGAAAAGACGGCTGATAATTTTGTACGGCCGCGAGAGCCGCGAGGCGGCTTGGAGTGATGGGGGCTGGCGGCCGCGTGTGCGGCGGCTGTGTCGACCCGCGCGAGCAACACGGAGTGCGGAGGGAGACGCAGTCGTGACCGAGGCAGGGCAGGGGGAGGGCCTTCCGGAGGAAGGCCGCCGGTCCGGTGAGCGCCGCGTCGCGCCCCGGCGAGCACCCGACGACGGCGCGCCGCCGCCCGCGGACGCGACGATGCAGTTGAACGTCGACGCCCTGCGCAAAGACGCCCTGCGCACACAGGAGAAGCGGGAGAAGCAGGAGAGGCAGGAGAAGCAGGAGAGGCAGGAGAAGCAGGAGAGGCAGGAGAAGCAGGAGAAGCAGGAGAAGCCCGCGCGGCCGGAGAGCGAGGCCGTGCCGCCGCCCCGGCCGGACGAGACCATGCAGCTCAAGGTCGAGGCCCTGCGCACGCAGGAGAAGCGGGTAAAGCCGGCGCGGCCGGAGGCCGAGGCCGTGCCGCCCCGGCCGGACGAGACCATGCAGCTGAAGGTCGAGGCCCTCCGCAAGCGACCGCACGAGACCATGCAACTGCACATCGTCCGGCAGCGGACCCCCGGCCGGAGCACCGGCCAGGCAACCGACCGGACGACCAGTCAGGCAACCCACCGGACGACCGACCGGACGACCGGCCAGGCCGCTTCGGGCACCGGCCGGCGGGTCGACCGCCGCAAGCCGCGCGCCGCGAAGTTCGCCCTGCCCCCGGCACTCGCCCGGCTGACCACCGAGGCCGGCCGGCGCCTCGCCCCGGTCACCCGCCGCCTGGCGCCCCTCGTCGCGGTGGTCGCCCCGTACGCCCGGAAGCTGAAACCGGTCTACCCGCGTCCCGGCCGCACCGGCTGGCGCCGCTGGATGCCCTCCTGGCGGCAGTGGATCGGCATCGTCTTCTCCACCATCGGCCTGACCGGCCTGTTCCTGGTCGTCGCCTACGCCGCCACGGACATACCGGAGAACCTGAACACCTACGCCACCCAGCAGGACAACGTCTACTTCTGGTCCGACGGCACTCCCATGGCCCGCACCGGCTGGGTGCAGCGGCAGGCGATGCCGCTGAAGGACATACCCGAGGACGTCCGCTGGGCCGTCCTCGCCGCCGAGAACGAGAGCTTCTACAGCGACCCCGGCATCTCCTTCAAGGGCATCACCCGCGCCCTGTGGCGCACGGTCGGCGAAGGTGACACCGAGGGCGGCTCCACCATCACCCAGCAGTACGTCAAGAACGTCTATTTGACCCAGAACCAGACCGTCAGCCGCAAGTTCACCGAGGCGATGATCTCCCTCAAGCTCGACAACAGGATGAGCAAGGACAAGATCCTCGAGGGCTATCTCAACACCAGCTGGTTCGGCCGCGGCACCTACGGCATCCAGCGCGCCGCGCAGGCCTACTACGGCAAGGACGTCAGCGACCTCAACGTCAGCGAGGCCGCCTTCCTCGCCTCCCTGCTCAAGGGCGCCGGCCTCTACGACCCCACCCTGAACCCGAAGAACCACGACCGCGCCGTGGAGCGCTGGAGCTGGATCCTGGACCGCATGGTCAAGATCGGCAAGCTGTCGCCGGCCGAGCGCGCCCGGTACAAGACCTTCCCGGAACCGCTCAAGAGCAACCCGCTGTACGACACCGGCCAGCAGAGCGACTACCTGGTCGAACTGGCCTCGCAGTACGCGAAGAAGGCCGCGCACCTGTCCGACAAGGACTTCGACCTCGGCGGCTACCAGATCTACACCACCTTCGACCGCAAGCGGGAGGCCAAGCTCACCGACGTCGTGACCAAGGCCCGCAAGGACGCGAAGGCGAAGGACCCGAACGCGGCGAAGACCGCCCACTACGGTGCCGCCTCGGTGGCCGCCGACGGCCGCATCCTCGCCGTCTACGGCGGCCCCGACCACCGTACGCAGGGCTTCAACGAGTCCAACGCCTCCACGGTCCCGGCTGGTTCGGCCTTCCAGCCGTTCGTGTACGCGGCCGGCCTGGAGCACGGGGTCGTCAAACGGCGCGACGCGCCCCGCGAGCAGATCACCCCGGACACCGTCTACGACGGGGACGACGCCGTGCCCGTCACCACCCCCGAGGGGCCCTACTGGGACCGCAGCGGCCGCAAGGTCGCCGCCCACAACGACGGCAAGAAGTCCTACGGCCGGATCAGCCTGCGCAAGGCGCTCGCCCGGTCGGTGAACACGCCGTTCATGCAGCTCGGCATGGACACCGGCCTGGACCAGGTCAGGCAGACCGCCGAGGCGGCGGGGCTGCTGTCCTCCAGCATCGGCCCGCAGGTGCCCGCCCTGTCCCAGGGCAGCTCCACGCCGAGCGCGATCCGCATGGCCAACGGCTACGCCACCTTCGCCGCCGGGGGCATGCACACCGAGCCGTACTCGGTGCGGCGGATCACCCGCAACGGCTCGGCCGTACGGCTCGAGACCCCGGCCGCGAGCCGCGCGGTCGGCGCCCAGGTGGCCCAGCAGGTCACCGACGCGCTCGCCGACGCCTTCCGCACCGCCCACCCCACCGCGGCCTCCGCCGCGGCCGCGACGCCCGCGACGGCGGTGGTGGCCGGCAAGGCCGGCACCACCGAGGACGACAAGGCCGCCTGGTACGTCGGCACCGCCAGGTCGGTGTCCACGGCGGTGGTCGTCTACCGGATGGATCTGGCGAAAAGCCTCGAACCGCTGCCGCTGAAGGGACTCGCGGGAACCACCGCCGACAACGTTCCGTACTCCATATGGGCGGGCGCCATGGCACCGCTCGGCTGACCCCCGGGCGGGCCGCCGCACCGGCACCGGCCCCATCGACCCGTACGCCCCGCAACCGAAGACTCCCGCGGACCGCGCAGACCACGCGGACCGCCGCAGCCCCCCGCAGACACCCGCAGATTCGAGCCGCCCATGAAGCCGACCTCCGGCCGCCGCCGCAGGGCCCGCGCGCGCCGCCGACCCACCCACCCGCAGTTCCTCACCCTGGCGGCCCTCCTGGTCGTCGCCTCCGTCGTGGCGGGCTTCCTGGCTCTGACCCGCCCCGACACCACCACGCCGACCGCCTCAGCCGGCTCCAAGGACGGCGACAGGAGCCCTTCGCCGACGGCGACCAAGGAGCCGAAGTGGGACGGCAGGACCCATGTGCTCGGTGACGGCTCCACCTCGTACACGGGCCCGCAGAAGGGCGAGTTGAAGCCCGAACCACTCAAACCGGGTGAAAAGCCGCCGCAGTTCGTGGTGTTCTCCTGGGACGGCGCCCTGGAGGGCAGCGACCACCTGTTCTCGCACTACCGGGAGCTGGCCCAGGAGTACAACGCCCACATGACCTTCTTCCTCACGGGCATCTACCTGCTGCCCAAGAGCAAGAAGTCCCTCTACCACGGCCCGATGCACTCGCCGGGCGACGCCGCCATCGACTACGCCACCGACGAGCACATACGCGAGACCCTGGAGCAACTGCGCCTCGCCTACGACCAGGGCAACGAGATCGGCACCCACTTCAACGGCCACTTCTGCGGCGCCAAGGGCGGCGGTGACTGGAGCGTCGAGGAGTGGAAGAGCGAGATCGACCAGTTCTACTCGTTCGTGGAGAAGTGGAAGACCAACACCGGCTTCGCCGACATCGCCCCGCTGCCCTTCGACTTCAGGAAGGAGGTCACCGGCGGGCGCGCGCCCTGCCTGGAGGGACAGCCCAACCTGCTGAAGGCCATCAAGGACTACGGCTGGCGCTACGACGCCTCCTCGCCCGGCGACTTCCAGATCTGGCCGGTGAAGAAGAACGGCATCTGGGACTTCCCGCTGCAAATGCTGCCGTACGAGAACGGCAAGTACCAGGGCCTGTCCATGGACTTCAACTTCCTCTACAACCAGTCCGACGGCGAGACCAAGGGCGACCCGGCCAAGTACCCGCAGTGGGAGCAGCAGACCGTCGACTCCTACATGGCCGGCTTCAACCGCGTCTACTACGGCAGCCGCGCCCCGCTGTTCATCGGCAACCACTTCGAGGACTGGAACGGCGGCATCTACATGAAGTCCATCGACCAGGTCGTCAAGAACGTCTGCACCAAAAAGGGCGTCAAGTGCGTGTCCTTCAGGGAGCTCGCGGACTGGCTGGACGTTCAGAAGCCGGAGACGCTGCAGCGGCTGCGCGCCCTGGACCCGGCCCAGTCCCCCGACTGGTCACAGGTGGTCAAGTGACGTCAAGTGGCCCCTGTAACCCCTTGGTTCCACTTGTGCACACCCTCTTCACACCCGCCACGCGCGTCATGCGAAGATGCGACCGCCCGGTAGGTGTACCGGCGTAGAGGGGAACATCATTGAAATCAAGAAAACTGAGCCGTAAGCGGCGCCGCGCCACCATAGTCACCGCCGCGGCCGCCTCGGTGGTCGCCGGCGTGGCCCTGGTGCCCAACTGGAGCGCGGGCGCGGCGGTCACCGACGACCCGACGGTGGACGCGGCCACCAAGGCCACCTTCCAGAAGCTCGCCGACGCGGTCTTCACCGACCGCACCCAGGCCCTGGTGGACGACACCGGGAGCGGCCGGTCCGGGAAGCACGACAAGCAGCGGACCTCCCGCTTCTCCGGCAAGGTCCGCCTGTCCGGCACGCAGTCGCGCACGGAGGACTCCGCGCTGTCCCAGCTGCGCGGCCGCAAGTCCCGCCTGGCGCAGCTGGGCGAGAAGTACAGCTCGGCCAGCACCAGCGTGACCCTGGACGCCACGCAGGTGAAGGGCCGGCACGCCAAGGTCGCCGTCACCGAGACCACGACCCTGACGTACGAGAAGGTGCGGGGCAACGAGCCGAAGACCACCGGCTTCCAGGCCCACCACGAGCTGTCCTTCCAGGCCGACAAGCACGGCAACTGGCAGCTGACCGGCATCAAGGACACCGACGACGGTGTCGCCGTCAATCAGCCCGCCACCCCGGAGGTCGCCACGCCGGCCACGGCCGACGACGACAGCCCGCCGGAGGCGACCCGCTCGTCCACCGCGAAGAACGCTCCGGCCAAGACGAAGAACCTGACCTCCGGTACGTACGACTACAAGGCGATGGCCGCGTACGCGAAGAAGTACTGGAGCAGCTACAACCCGGCCTACCCGAACTTCGACGGGCAGGGTGCCGGCGGCGACTGCACCAACTTCGTCAGCCAGTCCCTCAAGGCCGGCGGCTGGAAGCACGTCCCGGGTTACACCGACGACTGGCACAAGTGGTTCGGCACCGCCGACATCCAGTCGGACTCGTTCGTCGGCGTCAACGAGTTCTCGTGGTTCGCCCTGTCCTCCAAGCGGGTCACCAGCCTGCCGTACGTCTACCAGCTGGACGTCGGTGACGTCCTGCAGATGGACTTCAACCGGGACGGGTCCAAGGACCACTCCATGATCGTCACGTCGCGCGTCTCGGGCGTGCCGTACGTGTCGTACCACTCCACCAACACCTACAACCGGTCGGTGGCGAGCCTCATCGCGTCGTACCCGAACGCGTACTACTACGCCTACCGCACCTGAGCGGCGCCCCCCGGGGGGCGGGAGCCGGGCCGTCGCGGGGCCTCGCCCCGGCGGCCGGCTCCCCGTCTCAGCGGCCGGCTCCCCGTCTCAGTGGCCGGCTCCCCGCTCCTCGCGGATCCGCGCGACCACCTGGGCCGCCGTCCGCCGGACCGCCTCGGTCTCCGTCAGGAAGTGCCAGTAGTCGGGATGGCGGCCCTCCAGGCCGGCCACCGCCCGGTCCAGCCGGGTCACGGCCTCGTCCAGCGGGCCGGCGTGCCGGGGATCCGGCGTCGTACGGCCCGTCATGGCCAGCCGCTGCGCGTCCCGGACCGCGAACCGGGTCCGCTCGATCTCCGCCTGCGGGTCCTTCTGCACCGCGTTCAGCCGGGCCAGCCGGTCCCCGGCGGCCGAGACCGCCTCGTCGGTGGTGTTCAGCAGCGCCCGCACCGTCGACAGCAGCGCGGTCGCGTCCGGCCAGCGCTGCGCGTGACGCGCGGCCTGCGCCTCCGTCAGCTTCAGCTCGGCCTGCCGGACATTGCCGGCGGCCAGCTCCGGCACGTGCTGGAGGTCCTGCCAGCAGGGCGCCGTGAACCGGCGCCGCAGCTCGCTCAGCACCGGCTCCACCTGACCGGCCCGGGTGGTCAGCGCCTCGGCCCGGGTGCGCAGCGACACCAGTCGGTGGTCGATCTCGGCGGCCCTCTCCGGCAGCCGCCCGGCCTCCGCCCGGATCGCCTCCGCCTCCCGCGCCACCCGTTCGGCACGCTCCAGGGTCTGCTCCACACCGTGCTGTCCCGCGCCCTGGTTCAGCTTGGTCAGCTCGGGGGCGAGCGCCGCGAGCCGGGCGGCCAGGTCGTCCGCCCTCAGGCCCGAGCCGCGCACGGCGTCCAGGGCATCGCCGGCGGCCCGCAGCGCCTGCCGGGCCCGTTCCACGGCGGGTGCCAGCCGGGCCAGCCGGGTCTCGGCCTTGCCGAGCAGCGGCCCGAGACCACTGGCGAAACGGTCCAGCTCCCGTTGGGCGTTCTGGAGTTCGTCCTTGGCGGCGACCAGACCGGCGCGCGCCTGGGCGGCGGCGGAGGCCTCCAGGTCGTCCCGGTCGAGATCCTGCGCGTCCACGGCCTGGATGTAGCGTTGGCTGACCTCGTCGATCCGCCGGCCGAGCGCCTGGAAGTCGGCGACCGCCCGGCGCGCCGCGGGGGAGTCGTCGACCGCCGTGATCGTCTCCATCGAGATCCGCAGGTCGCGCTGGGCGGTGTCCAGTTCGTAGAACGCGGCGGCCGCCGCGTCCTTCGCCGCCTGGGCCTCGGCCCGCTGGCTCTCGGCCCGGCCGCCGAACCAGCGCCGGGTGCCGCCGCCCGCGAAGGCGGCGGGCAGCGCGAGCGCGGCGAGCAGGGGCAGCCCGAGCAGGACGAGGACGTCACACGCCGCCGATGTCCCCCCGCGCGCCGGTGTGGCCGTCACATCCCTCTCCCGCGTTGTTCCGCCCTGCGTGGATTCATTCTCCCACCTGTACAGGACGAACACACGGGCCGATCAGTTCGCCGTACGCACCGAAACGCTGCCGTCCCCCGTGCGCGCGGACACCACATGGGAGCTGGAGTCGTCGCGGGGCACCGAGACATGGACGGAGCCGTCGCCGGTCTTCGTCGTCACCCGGTACGTGGCGCGGGGCAGCGCGATGCTGACGGAGCCGTCGCCGGAGCGCGAGTCCACCAGGTCCGGCACGACGCCGAGTTGAAGGCGGACCGAGCCGTCACCGGTGGTGGCCCGCACCTGGCGCGAGGACACCTCGGCACGCACGGAACCGTCGCCGGAGCGCAGCTGGAGCGGCCCGGTGGAGTCGGTGACGTGCACGGACCCGTCGGAGGTGTGGACGTTCAGCGGGTCCTTGAACCCGTGCGCCCGTACGCTGCCGTCCCCGTCCTCGACCTTCACGGTGATCCCGCGCGGCACCTCGATGAGGTGCTTGGCGGAGCAGTCGGCGATGACCCCGGAGCACTTCATCCGCAGCACCAGCCGGTCGTCCTTCATGGACCAGGTCACCTTGGGGTCGCCGCCGACCGCCACCGACCCCTGGAACCACCGGGTGACCTGGACGACTCCCGCCTTGTTGCCGTCGGCGGCGACGATCTCCAGGGCCGAGTCGTCGGAGTCGACGGTCAGGGTGCGGCCGTGCAGGGCGAAGGAGCGGTGGTCGGGATGCTTGTCGTCGCCGGCCGAGGCGCCGCAGGCCGTGGCCGTGGCGAGCAGGGCCGCGACGACGCCGGTGACGGCGACGGCACGGACGGGAACGGTGCGGGACATGGCGGTCTCCCCCGTGGTGTGGACGACGAGTCCTGGTGTGGACGACGAGCAGTTGATCGCTTCGAGCGTAGGAAGCGCCGTCCGGCGGGAGAATCCGGAGCGCTGCCGGGTTCGGGGTGGGGATAACCCCCGCAGGGCTCCTCGGGGAGACGACGAAGGCCCAGACCGACGGGTGTCACCCGAGGGATCTGGGCCTTGCGTGTGTCCTGCGACTGGTGGGCGCGGACGGTTTCGAACCGCCGACATCCTGCTTGTAAGGCAGGCGCTCTACCCCTGAGCTACGCACCCGGGACGAGTGGACAGCCTACCCTGCCAGGGGGACTGCCCCGCAAACCGGTTGTGCGCGGCTCGGGCGACCGGAGCGGCGGGGCGGCGGGCGCCTCACGCGCTCCCCTCCCCGTCCTCCGGGTCCTCACGGACGTGCTTGAGCCGGCTGCGGGCGTCGATGCGGTCGGGGCCGGTGAACTCGGACCAGTACCGGTGGGTGGTGACGAACACGGCGAGTTCGTGCTCCCGCCGGCGGAGCTTTTCGACCTCGGCCTGCTCGTCGGCGGTCCAGCCGGGGGAGGCCGGGCGCTCCACCTTGCGCCAGCCGCCCGCGTCACTGAAACCGTCCAGCGGTTCGACCGACCAGGGCAGCCGTTTGAGCAGGGCCGCGAGCTCGGCCCGGACCTGATGCAGCTCCTCCTGGCCGGCCAGGAGGTCACTCGGGAAGTCATAGGGCGTAGCCACGCCGCAATGCTACGCCTGTTCGATTTCGGGTCGCGACTCGCTTCGATGGGCTCATGTGTTCGAGGTTCCCCCGTCGCGGGCGGCCCGTTGTCAGACCCCTGTCCTACGGTGGCGGAATGGAGACAGCGGGGCACGGAGCGGACGGGGACGGTGGCGACATGGGCAAGGCGGAGGGGTCGGCGCTACGGCTGGAGCCGTGGGCCGAGGACGACTTCTGGCTGCTGCGGCTGCACAACAGCCCCGAGATGACCGCGCACCTGGGCGGCCCGGAGAGCGAGGAGAAGCTCGCCTCCCGCCACCGGCGTTACCTGGAGCCGGCGGCGGGGCGGATGTACCGGGCGGTGCTGGCGGACAGCGGGCAGGCCGTGGGCGTCATCGGGTTCTGGGAGCGGCAGTGGCGTGACACCACCGTCTGGGAGACCGGGTGGGGGATATCACCCGCGTTCCAGGGGCGTGGGCTGGCGGCGCGGGCGGCACGGGCCGTCGTGGCCGAGGCGCGTGCCGCCGGCCGGCACAGGTATCTGCACGCGTATCCGAGCGTCGACCACCCCGCCTCGAATTCGGTGTGCCGCGCGGCCGGGTTCACCCTGCTCGGACCGGTGGACTTCGAGTATCCGAAGGGGCACTGGCTCAGGTCGAACGACTGGCGGATCGACCTCGCCTCCTGATCAGTACCCCGCGCCGCCGATCCAAGCAGGGGCACGGAGCCGGCCAGCGGCAGGTCACCGCCTCGGCGTGAGCTCCCGCGCCACGAGCTCCCGCGTCACGAGCTCCCGCGTCACAGCGCGTCCACCACGGACATCCGGACGGAGGCGCCGGGGGCGAGCAGGTGCAGCCGCTCGGTGAGTCCCGCCTCGGCGAAGGCCTTCGTCAGAGCGGGGCCGTCCTCGGTGAAGTGCGCCCAGTGCTCGAAGTGCAGCGGCACGACATGACGGGCACCGAGGATCCGGGCGGCCTCGGCCGCCTGCGCGCTGGTGAGGGTCAGCGGGGCGTCCGGGACGAGAGGGGTCCGCGCGGCGCCCGCGAAGAGCACGGCGATGTCGAAGGGGCCCTCGCGGCGGGCGATCTCGCGGACGAGGTCCAGGGAGGCGTTGTCGCCGCTGACGTAGACCTTGGGCAGGTCGTCGCCGGAGAGGACGAAGCCGGTCACCTCGCCGACGAGGGCTTCGGAGCCCACGGGGCCGTGCAGGGCGGGGACGGCGGTGACGTGGAGGACCCCGTCGCCGGGCAGCGGCAGCTCGACGCGCTCCCAGGGGCCGAGCGCCCGCACGGGTGCGCCCAGGCGGGCCTCGGCCGACGGCGTGGACAGGGCCACAGGGGCGGCCTTGAGGTGGGCACGGCCGGAGGTGTCGAGGTTGTCCGGGTGCTGGTCGTGGGAGAGCAGCACCGCGTCGACCGGGCCGATGTCGTCGGGCCGGCGGGCCGGGCCGGTCGTCTTGGTCAGCTCACGCGAGCCGACCGGGTAGGCGCCGGGGGCGTCGAAGGTGGGGTCGGTGAGCAGGCGCAGGCCGGCGAGCTCGATGACAGCGGTCGGGCCGCCGATGTAGGTGATCTCCACGGTCGTCATGTCCAGTGCAAGTTGAGGCAGACCGGAGGTATTCCTTCCGCCGGGCGCGGCAGGTCCGCGACGCAGGACGTACGACGCAGGACGACGCAGGACACGGAGCGGCGGACGGGAACAGCCGACGCCGAACGCCGGACACCGAACGCCGGACACCGAACGGCGGACAGGAGAGACTGGACCCATGTGCAGGAGTATCAAGACACTGCGTCCGCCCGCGTTGCCCGAGGAGGCGACCCAGGAGGAGATCCGGGCCGCCGCGCTCCAGTTCGTGCGGAAGGTCTCGGGGTTCCGGGCCCCCGCCGCGCACAACCGGGAGGTCTTCGACCACGCGGTCGAGGCGATCGCGGCGGCGACGGAGGAACTGCTGGCAGGGCTGGAGGTACGGGGCCAGGCGGCGGCGCGAGGCTCCGTCAGCTCCTGAGGCAGCGCTTTGAGGCCCTTGGCTTCCTAGGGCGACGCCTCAGGGCCCGCCGGCGCCCTGCGCATCAGATACGCCGCTACCGCGCCCGCCGCGAACAGGGCCGCCACCGACACGCCCGTCGCCAGCCAGGCGGCGCCCAGCCAGCGCGTGCCGAAGTAGCCGAGGGCGACGCTGTAGGCGGCCCAGGACAGACCGGCGAGGGCGGACCAGGGCAGGAACTCCCGGACGCGGCGATGCGTCGCGCCGGCGCTGAAGGAGACGACCGAGCGGCCGGCCGGGGCGAAGCGGGCGATCACGACCAGCGCGCCGCCGCCACCTCGGGACAGGGCGGCGCCGAGTCGTTCCTGCGCCGTGCTGAGCCTGCGGGAACGGGCGATCGCGCGGTCCAGCCGCGCGCCGCCGCGCCAGGCCAGCCGGTAGGCGACGAGGTCGCCCAGCACCGACGCCGTCGCCGCGCACAGGATCAGTGCCAGGATGTCGGGCACGTCCCCCGGGACCTGTCCCGTCGCGGCGCCGGAACCGGCGGCGGCCGCAGTGGCCGCGGTGACGATCAGCACCCCGCTGGGCAGGACGGGCAGGAAGACGTCGAGCAGCACCGACAGCGCCACCACGACATAGATCCATGGTGCGCCGGTGAGCGACCCCACCCTCGCCAGACTCTCCAGCACCGACGACTCCCTGAACTCCCCCGTGGACCGGACCGTGCCGCGACGTCGCGGGGGAGCGGCAGGGGCGGCCTGTGAACAGCCATACAGCGTACGCCGCGGATGTGACAGGGGGTGCGTCGGGGGCATATGTGTTCGCTGTTGCCCCGAAAGGACGTCGAAACGACGGCAGAACGGCGTCGCAGACAGGTCCGAGAACGGCGCCGACAAGCCACGAAACGGCGGCCCGAGCCTCTGCCGGCCGACACCCGCCCCGGGAGTCGACCGCCGGATTCTCGGACCGCCGGATTCTCGGACCGCCGGGCCGTGACCGGTCCGGTGACGACCGGTCAGGCCGCGACCCGTCAGGCCGCGACCGGTCGCGGGCCTCGCCGTCAGACCGCGACCGGCGTCTGCTCGGCCGTGGGCTGCTGCTGCGCCCAGCGCCGGGCGAGCAGCGTGTCCAGCCCGAACGCGCCGGAGCCGGTGAAGACGAGCAGCAGGAAGGCCCAGCAGAACATCACCGAGGCCTCACCGCCGTTCTCGATCGGCCACAGCGCCGCCTTCTGGTGGATGTCGAAGTAGGCGAAGGCCATGGATCCGGAGGCGATGAACGCGGCGGCGCGGGTGCCCAGTCCCAGCAGGACGAAAGCGCCGCCGACCAGCTGGATCACCGCCGCGTACCAGCCCGGCCAGGTGCCGGTCGCGATGGTGCCGGCATGGGTGCCCATCGCCCCGCCGAGCACACCGAACAGCGAGGCGGCACCGTGGCAGGTGAACAGCAGGCCCACGACGACGCGGTAGAGGCCGAGGGCGTACGGCTGTGTGGAGTTGAGGCGTCCGGTCAGGCCGGTCATGTGGGGAGTCTCCTTCTAGGGAGCCGGTCAGGGGAGTGCCGGCGCATGGGGAGGCAGGGGGTGCCGGCACAGGACGAGTGTTCGAACAGCTGAACAGATTAGGTCTCCCTAATCAGTGCTTGCAAGTTCAACATCTGGCCAATTCAGGCCGTGCGGAAGGTTCCGTTTGCCGTTTTGTTTGCGGTGGTACGACGCGGAATGCGGGAAGTGCGCGAGCGGGTGGTGCCGCGGACAATCGGGGACAACGGGGCGTGCCACTGAGTGGACCACCCGCGCCCTACCGGGCGAGTTCGCGCTCGGCCGTCGTCTCGAGCCGCGACGGCCCACCCGCCGCCGCCTGCGCCCGGGCCCGCTCCAGCCGCAGCCGTGCTGAACGACCGTGCAGTGTGAGGGTCATGAACTGGTTGCCGAACCAGGGACCGCCCGTGCGCCGCCAGGTCACGGATGGCTCGACACAGTTGCCGTGCCGGGCGAGAAGCCGTCCCAGGGCCCGCGCCGCCGCGCTCCAGCCGAAGCGGAAGCCCAGACGCATCGAGAGCGGCACGGAGTTGTGCACCGGGGAACAGGTGAGCTGCACCACCCGGGAGCCCATCGGCCGTGACCGCCACGCGGGCTCGGCGACGTAGGCGTGATGGACGTCACCGGAGAGCACGCAGATCGTCGCGGGCGCCCCCGGGGCCGACCCCGCCTCCCCGATCAGCTCGGCCAGCGCCTCGAAGGACGCCGGGAACGCCGCCCAGTGCTCCAGGTCCGCGCGCCGCCGCAGCCGCTCACCGAGCCGCGCCCAGCGCGGGCCCCGCCCGCCCCGGCACAGTGCCGCGTTCCACGCCTCGGCGTCGTGCACGAGGTGGGGCAGCAGCCAGGGCAGCGAGGTGCCGATCAGGAGGTGGTCGCAGGAGCCGAGGTCCGCGAGCGCCTGGTCCCGCAGCCACCCGGCCTCTGCGGGATCGAGCATCGCCCGGTCGTCCTCGTCCAGGACCCGGGCCGCCCGCGTGTCCACCATCAGCACCCGGACCCGCCCGAAGTCACGGCGGTAGCTCCAGCGCGCCGAGGCCGGTTCGGCCTCCGCGCGGGCGGCGAAGGTCCGCAGCGCGTGGGTGCCGTCCGGGGTCGCCCGTACGGCGGCGTAGACCGGGTCGGCGGCCAGCTCGGCGGGGGAGAGGTTGCCCAGGTGCTGGTGCACCCAGTAGGACATCAGGCCGCTCAGCAGCCGCTCCCGCCACCAGTGGGTGGCCCGCATGTCGGCGAGCCAGGCGGCGGAGGTGTTCCAGTCGTCGATGACGTCGTGATCGTCGAAGATCATGCAGCTGGGCACGGTGGACAGCAGCCAGCGCACCTCCGGGTCGCGCCACGACTCGTGGTAGAGCCCGGTGTACTCCTCGTAGTCCGCCACCTCGCTGCCCGGAGGGTCGGCAGGGTCGCGGCGGGCGGCGAGCCGGCGCCGGGTCGCCTCGGAGGTCTCGTCGGCGTAGACCTGGTCGCCCAGGAGCAGCAGCACGTCGGGGCGCTCGCCCTCGGGGGCGGCGGCGATCCGCGCCGCCAGTGCGTCCAGCGCGTCCGGCCCGGCCGGGTCCTTGCCGTCCGCCGGGGGCGCCGCCCAGCGGCACGACCCGAAGGCGACCCGGAGCCCCTCGCCGGGGCCGGGCACGTGGATGACGGAGGGCGGGAAGGGTGAGTCGGGCAGCGGCCACACGCGGGTGCCGTCGAGCACGACCTCGTACGGCACCGACGTGCCGGGCGTGAGACCGGTCACCGGGACGACGGCGTAGTGATGGCCCTCGATCTGGAAGGTGCGGGCGGTGCCGCCGGCGCCGTCTGAGCAGCGGACCTCGGCGGTGCACGGCCGGCTCGCCTCGACCCACACGGTCGCGGACGAGTCGTCGACGTACCTCAGCAGTGGTCCCAGGCGCAGTCCGGCCACGGCGATCCCCCGCTCCCTCCTGATGGGCGGGCCGGCCCCAAAGGGCCTCGCCCTCCCTCCACCGTCGATCCGTACCGTATGCAACGACGGCGGAGGGCGGACAGACCCGTGCGATCAGCAGCCGGCGAGGTAGTTCTGGAGGGCGCTCTTCTCCGCCGAGTCGACCGAGAGGTGGTAGTAGTACTTCACCTGCACCCAGGCGCGGACGTACGTGCAGCGGTACGCGGTCCGGGACGGCATCCAGGTCGCCGGGTCCTGGTCGCCCTTGGACTGGTTGACGTTGTCGGTGACGGCGAGGAGCTGGGGCCGGGTGACGTCGTTGGCGAAGGCCTGGCGCTGCGAGGTGGTCCACTTGCTCGCGCCGGAGTCCCAGGCCTCGGCCAGCGGCACGAGGTGGTCGATGTCCAGGTCGGAGGCGGCGGTCCAGGTCGCGCCGTCGTAGGGGGAGTACCAGCTGCCGCTGGTGGCGGCGCAGGAGGAGTCGGTGACGACGTTCGTGCCGTCCCGCTTGAGGATCCACTCGCGGGTGTTGCAGGTGCCGGAGATGGTGATCCAGGTCGGGAACAGGTCGCGGCTGTAACCGGTGCGGTTCTCGGCGGCCACGGTGAGGGTGGAGAGGTAGCCGCGGGCGGTGGAGGCGCTGACCGGCGTGGGGAGGGCGGCGGAGGCGGCCGGTGAGTTGAAGAGCGCGACGGAGGCTATGAGTCCGGTGAGGGCCGCGAGTATGCTCAGCCGTCGACGCGCGTAGACCTTGGCGGAACGAGTCACGTGAACTCCCTTTTGGGGTGGGGTGTCAGGGGCGAGCGAGGGAATGCTCGCGGCGCCGCGTTGCGGGGAGGTGTGTGTCCGGTAAGAAGCTAGTGACGCGTTCATGACACGACAAGGTTCGCGGCTGAACTTTCGGATCCCGTACCATGGGCGGCGCAGAGGGGGAGTAGCCCTTCGCCGGACCGTCGACATACTGCTCAGCCCGCCTGAGCCGGCGCCCGGAGGCGGACCTCGCACCGTAGGACGGTGAGGTCGGCCGGCGAGACCTTCGGCAAGCAGTGCACACCCGTGCGTACGGCACGGGTGCATCCGTGTGCTGCCCTGCCGAGGCGTCTGATCGCGAACGTCACACCCTCTCGGCCGGGTGGCCCCGACCGATTGAGAAGGAATGATCAGTCTCAGCGTCCTGGCGCTCGTCTTCGGTGTCGTCTTCCTCGCCGAACTGCCGGACAAGACGGCCCTCGCGGGACTCGTCCTCGGCACCCGCTACCGCGCCTCGTACGTCTTCGCGGGCGTCGCCGCCGCGTTCCTGCTGCACGTGGCCCTCGCCGTGGCGGCGGGCAGCGCGCTGACCCTGCTGCCGCAGCGGATCGTGCACGCGCTCACCGGGGTGCTCTTCCTCGGCGGCGCGGCGGTGCTGCTGCTCAAGAGGGACGACGGCGAGGAGGAGATCCGCCGGCCCGAGGACCAGTCCTTCTGGAAGGTCGCCGGGACCGGGTTCATGCTCATCCTCGTCGCCGAGTTCGGCGACCTCACCCAGATCATGACGGCGAACCTCGCGGCCCGCTACGACGACCCGGTCTCCGTCGGTCTGGGTGCGGTGCTGGCCCTCTGGGCGGTGGCGGGCCTCGGCATCGTGGGCGGAAAGGCGCTGATGAAGCGGGTCCCGCTGGCCCTCATCACCAAGATCGCGGCCATGCTCATGGCCGCGCTCGGCGTGTGGAGCCTGTGGGAGGCGGTGGCCTGAGCGGGCGGCGGGAGGGCCGCCTAGGGATGGCCGGCCGCTGGGGCGCTGGCGGGATGCGGGTTGATTTTGTACCGTAGAGAAACAAAGTGGTTCCCGCCCGCTTCCCCTGACCGGCGGGCGGGGCCGCCTTGTCCCTCCGGGGTCTCCGGGGGGCACCCGGGGCCCATCCGTACGCCCCCTCCGCCCGCGCCTTGGAGTCGCCGATGACGGCCACCGCCGTGCTCACCGCCCACGCCCTCCTGCTGGACATGGACGGCACCCTCGTCAATTCCGACGCCGTCGTGGAACGGATCTGGCGGCGCTGGGCCGACCGGCACGGTCTGGACGGCGACGAGGTCCTGAAGGTCGTCCACGGCCGCCAGGGCCATGCCTCGATGGCGGTGCTGCTGCCGCACCGGTCCAAGGAGCAGAACCTCGCCGACAACGCCCGCATGCTCGCCGAGGAGACCGCCGACATGGACGGCGTCGTCCCGGTGCCCGGCGCGCCGGAGTTCCTCGCCTCCCTGCGCGGGGTGCCGCACGCGCTCGTGACCTCCGCGGACGTGGGCCTGTCCACCGCCCGGATGGCCGCCGCCGGCCTGGCGCTGCCCGACGTGCGCGTCACCGCCGAGTCCGTCGGTGCGAGCAAGCCCGACCCCGAGGGGTTCCTGAAGGGCGCCGCCGAACTGGGCGTCGCCCCCGCCGACTGCGTCGTCTTCGAGGACTCCGGCGCGGGCATCGCGGCCGGCCGGGCCGCCGGGATGCGCGTGGTCGGCGTCGGCCCGCGCGCCGGCATCCACCGCCCGGACGTGGTGGTACGGGACCTCACCCAGGTCCGCGTCGAGCGGGCGGAGTCCGGCGCCGTCCGTCTGCACATCGGCTGACGTCTCGAGCCTGGGTCTTGAGCCGGGGTCTTGAGCTGATGTCTCGAGTCGACGTCTCGAGTCGACGTCCCGCCCGCACATCGGCCGGCGTCAGGAGAGCGAAGTCTCCGACTCCAGGCTCGCCCGTGTCGCCAGGCCGTAGACCCCGAGGCCGTCCGAGGTGACGCCGCGGGCCCACTGGTAGGTGCGTACGGAGTTCTCCAGCCGCTGGCCGAAGACGCCGTCGATCCGGCCGGTGTACAGGTACAACTGGGCCAGGCGCCGCTGGAGTCCGGCCACCTCGGAGCCGCGGTCGCCCCGGCGCAGGACGGTCGCGGCGGGCGGCGGCGTCGCCGTGGCGCGGACGGTCGCCGCGGTCTGGGTCGGCGCGGGGGACTCCGCGCCCGGCCCGGTGCCGGATCCGGAACCCGACGGGGACGGCGTCGGCGAGGCACTCGTCGCCGAGGGCGACGGGGACGGCGAGGGACTCGCGCTGCCGGACGGCGACGCGCTCGCCGACGCGGACACCGACGGCGAGGACGACGAGGCGGTGGCCGTCGGCGAGGACGGCGGGGCCGCGTGCGTCGGGCCGTCGGGGATGCTCTCCCTCACCTCCTGTGCCGCGGCGCCGTCCCGCGCCGGGGACTCGTACGAGAACAGCCCGCTCGCGTACCCGGCCGCCGCCACGACCGCGACCACGGCTGCGGACACCGCGAGCAGGGCGCCGGGCCGACGCCGACCGCGCGCGGCGCGTCCCCGTGCCCCGTCCTCGCCCACGCCGGGTCGGCCCGGCGCGCCCGAGGGGCCGCCGTCGCCGCCGCCGGAGTCGAACAGGCTGAGGTCCGAGGCGCTGGGCTCGCCCGCCCGCGGCGCCAGCGGAGTGGGCAGCGTGGCCGGCCGCAGCCGCATCGTCGCCTCGACGGCGGGCACGGCCCGCGTCTCCGCCTCGGAAGGCGCGGTGACGCCCGGGCTGCCGGGGCTGGGCACGGTGCCGCCGGAGCCGGAGGTACGCACGGCACCGCGCTCGCCGGGGGCGTGTCCGGTGGCGGCGTCGCCGGGGGTGCCGGGGGTGTGTCCGGTGGCGGCCTTGCCGGGGGTGCCGGGAGTGTGTCCGGTGGCGCCGTCACCGATGTCGCCGGGGGTGTAGGGGGTGCGGTCGGCGCCGGGTGTGTACGTGGTGCCGTGCACGCGGGGGATACGTACGGTGTCGCCCTCGCCGGAGACGGGTACGACACCGCCGAAGCCGGAGCCGGAGCCGGAGCCGGAGCCGGAGCCGGAGCCGGAGCCGGAGCCGGAGCCGGAGCCGGAGCCGAGTGCCGTGCCGTCCGCGCGGCCGGGGTGCGCCGTACCGCTCTCGTCACGGGCTTCACCCGCGCTCTCTCTGCCGGTCTGCCCCGTTTGGCCCATGTCCTCGGCGCGATCGTCATGGCCCGTGCCGTACGCACCGTCCGCCGGGCCCCCGGCGTCTCCCGCTTCCCGGCGGCCGGCCGCGGCAGCTTCCGCGCCGCCCACGTCCCCGGAGTGCCCGCTGTGCCCCGCGTTCCCGTGGCTCTGCGCGCCCGTCAGGCTCTCCGCGTTCCCGGAGCGTGCGCTGTGCCCCGCGTCCCCGTGGCCGCCTGCGTTCCCGGAGTGCCCGCCGTGCCCCGCGCCCCCGTGGCTCTGTGCGCCCGCCAGACCCTCCGTGCTCCCGGAGTGCCCGCTGTGCCCCGCGCCCCCGCGGCCCTGCGCGCCCGTCAGGCTCTCCGCGTTCCCCGAGTGCCCGCTGTGCCCGGTGCCCCCGTGGCCCTCTGCGTTCCCGGAGTGCCCGCCGTGCCCCGCCTCCCCGTGGCCCCCTCTGTCCCTGGAGTGCCCGCTGTGCCCAGCGCCCCCGTGGCCCCCTGCGTCCCCCGCAGTGCCCGTGACTCCCGTGACGCCCGCGGCGTCCGTAGGGCCCGCTGTTGCCGGAGTTCGCACAGTCCCCGCGGCCCCGGTAGTTCCTGTCGCCTCCGGTGTCCTGGGCACGTTCACGTATGGCCGTATGTGGAGGGGGTCGAAGTCCTCTGCCGCGGCTGCCTCGGCTGTGCGGGTGTCGCGCAGGGCGTCGGCTGCTCGTCGGCCGCAGGCGCACGACGGGGAGTTGTCCGCCGCCCGGGGTGCTCCGCACTCCGGGCAGACGTGCCCGTTCGGCTGTTCCACGTGTTGGTCCCTCCCCTAGAGAACTCCAAGGATTATGCAGATCCTCTCCACACCGTCTCCCCGAAGCCCCCGGAATGGCGGCCTCCGAGCAGGACTCGACAGGCCATAGCGGGACACACCGATGAGGATGGAACAAGTCACGCAAGCGTCGGGAGGTCTCCATGGCCGGGGATGGGCAGGGCAGGACCGGGATAACGGGCACCACGGGTGATGTGCCGCACGGTGACGGCGCCCGGTCCGCTCACGTCGGCGCCCCGGTCCGGCCGGACGAACACGTCCCCGGGAACGTCCTGGTCTCGATCGGCGCGCTGCTCCTCGGCATGCTGCTGGCCGCGCTGGACCAGACGATCGTGTCGACCGCGCTGCCCACCATCGTCAGCGACCTCGGCGGCCTGGAGCACCTGTCCTGGGTGGTCACCGCCTATCTGCTGGCCTCGACCGCCGCGACCCCGCTGTGGGGCAAGCTCGGTGACCAGTACGGACGCAAGAAGCTCTTCCAGACCGCGATCGTGATCTTCCTGATCGGCTCGGCGCTGTGCGGGATGGCGCAGAACATGCCCGAGCTGATCGCGTTCCGGGCGCTCCAGGGCCTGGGCGGCGGCGGGCTCATCGTGCTGTCCATGGCGATCGTCGGCGACGTCGTCTCGCCCCGCGACCGCGGCCGCTACCAGGGTCTGTTCGGCGCCGTCTTCGGCGCGACCAGCGTGCTCGGGCCGCTGCTCGGCGGACTGTTCACCCAGCATCTGAGCTGGCGCTGGGTCTTCTACGTCAACCTGCCCGTCGGCATCGTCGCCCTCGCCGTGATCGCCGCCGCCCTGCGCATCCCGCGCAAGTCCCAGCAGCATGTCATCGACTACCTGGGCACCCTGCTCATCGCCTCGGTCGCCACCTGCCTGGTCCTGGTGGCCTCGCTCGGCGGCACCACCTGGGGCTGGGGCTCGCCGCAGGTCATCGGCCTGGCGGTGATGGGCGTCGTCCTCGCGGTGGTGTTCGTGGCCGTGGAGCGCCGCGCGGCGGAACCCGTCCTGCCGCTCAAGCTCTTCCGCGTCCGCACCTTCACCCTCTCCGCCGTCATCAGCTTCATCGTCGGCTTCGCCATGTTCGGCGCGATGACCTACCTGCCGACCTTCCTCCAGGTCGTGCGGGGCATCTCCCCGACCCTCTCCGGTGTCCACATGCTTCCGATGGTGGTCGGCATGCTGCTGGCCTCCACCGGCTCCGGGCAGATCGTCAGCCGCACCGGCCGCTGGAAGGTGTTCCCGGTCCTGGGCACCGCCGTCACCACCCTCGGCCTGCTCCTGCTGCACCAGCTCGACGAGCACAGCAGCACCGCCGAGATGAGCGGCTACTTCTTCGTCTTCGGCCTCGGCCTGGGCCTGGTCATGCAGGTGCTGGTGCTGATCGTGCAGAACGCCGTCAGCTACGAGGACCTGGGCGTGGCCACCTCCGGTGCCACCTTCTTCCGCTCCATCGGCGCCTCCTTCGGCGTGGCCATCTTCGGCACGGTCTTCGCCGGCCGCCTCGGCGACAAACTCGCCGACGCCTTCCGGGGCGCCGCGCTGCCCCCGGGGGTCTCGGCGGACTCCCTGAAGTCCGACCCGCGCGGCATCGCCGCCCTGCCGGCCGCGCTGCGCCCGGCCGCCCTGCACGCCTACGCCTCCGCCATCACCGACGTCTTCCTCTACGCCGCCCCGGTCGCCCTGCTCGGCTTCGTCCTGGCCTGGTTCCTGAAGGAGGACAGGCTGCGCGGCTCGGTCACGGCCCCCGACGGCACGGAGACCTATGCCACGAACCCCGTCGAGCGGTCCTCGTACGACGAGGTGTGCCGCGCGCTGTCCGTGCTGGGCACCAGAGAGGGCCGCCGGGAGGTGTACCGGAGAATCACCGAGCGGGCCGGCTACGACCTGAAACCCGCGGCGAGCTGGCTGGTGCTGCGGATCAAGAAGTACGGCTGGGTGGAGCCCGCCGTGCTGGCCGAGCGCAGCCCCGTCCCGCTGAACGTCATCATCGAGGCCGCCCGCCAGGTGGAGGAGCGGCGCCTGGCCGAACGCCAGGGCCTGGATCTCGTACTGACCGCACAGGGCCGGGAGGTCGCCGAGCGGCTGGCACACGCCCGCGAGGAGTCGCTCGCCGAACTGCTCGGCGACTGGTGGGGTCCCGAGCGGCAGACCGACCTGGTGCAGCTGGTGAAGGGGCTGACCGAGGAGCTGTGCGGCTCCGACGCCGAAAGCCCGCACGCGGAGCCGGGGGAACGGCCGGTGCCCCGCCTGGCGTGAGGCCGGGTGGACCGGTGGACCGGGTGGACCGGGTGGACCAGGTGGACCAGTGGATCGGTGGACCGGGTCGCGGTCGGCCCGGGGTCAGTCGAGGGGCTTGGTGAACCAGTGCTCGGCGTACGGGTCGTCGTTGTGCCGTGCGGTCTCCTCGTAGCCGAGGCGCGCGTACAGCGTGCGGGCCTCCACCAGGTCGCTGCGGGTGTCGAGGATCATCCGCCGGGCGCCGAGCGCGCGGGCCGCGTCCTCGGCCGCCGTCACCAGGAGGGTCGCGCCGCCCCTGCCGCGCAGCTCCTGGTGCAGGAAGACCCGGGTGAGCTCGGCGGTCGCCGCGTCCAGCAGCCGCACGCCCGCGGTACCGGCCGGTCGGCCGTCGTACCGCGCGAGCAGCAACTGCCCCGTGGGCGGCGCGAGTTCGGCACCGGTGCGGGCGGCGACCTCCCGCTCCAGCTCGTCTGGATCGGTGCGGTGTCCCTCGTGGAAGAGGTACCAGCGGTCGCTGACCTCGGTGTAGTACGCCCGCCACAGCGCGGCGGCGGCGGGCGAGTCGTACGGCTCGGGGGCGACGGTCCAGGTCATGCCGGACATTGTCGCGAGCGGGCCCAGCGGCGGCGCAACCGGATATCCGACGACGCCCGCCCCCGGCGGTCACCTGCTCCTGCTCGATCGCCTACTCGTGCTCAGCCGACTACCCGTGCTCGGTCGCCTGCTCGTGCTCGGCCGCCGCCCGAGACGCCCGCCGTCGCCGCCACTCGTGGACGACTTCCTCGACGTCGTACCGCTTCAGGCCCAGCGGAGGGCCGGGCGGGGGCTTGAGCATCATGTCGAGGATCTTGGTGTTGATCTCGGCGATGACCTTCCGCACGATCCGTTCCGAGGGGGCCGCGTAGGCCGCCGCCAGGGCGTCCTCGGCCTCCTTGCGCAGGGCCAGCGTCGGCGGCAGGACGGACAGGCCCTCGCGGGCCATCTTCCGCTTGATCCACCACAGTTCGTCGTACGTCATGTCGTCCGGCAGCGGCTTGCCCGCGCCCGGCAACCGGTCGAAGTCGCCCCGCCCCTGTGCGTCACGGATCTCCTTCTCGACCCAGGACTCGAACGGAACACCCGGTGGCTTTCGCTCGGTCATGAGCCCATTGTGCCGGACGCGCCACGGCCGGTCGATTTATCATGCCGCGCGGTGCGTCAATCAGGCGCTCCGCCACCGGCATTGGCCCCGCGGCCGAGCACGCGCAGAGGCAGAGGCAGTTGCGCGGGCAGCGGCCCGGCGCCCGAACACGAGGAGCGCACGTGCTCGAACTCACCATGGCCTCCGTCTCCGGGACGGACGCGGGCGCCACGGCCGGCATGCTGATGGCCGACGCGCCCAGCGACCCGGGCGCCGTGCTGCGGGTGGGCCGGGACGGGGCCGTGTGCCGCCTGGTGGCGCCCGCGGACTGGCTGTTCGTCTCCCGGGTCCACCTGGAGTTCCTGTGCGGGCCCGACGGCGTCTGGCAGCTGACCTGGCTGCGCGGCTCGCATCCGGATCCGTCCTCCGAGGTCCGTCTGACGTCCGGCGAGCACACCCAGGCCCTCGCCTACGGCGGCACGGTCCGGCTGCCCCGGGGCGGCTCCGGCGAGATCGTCGTCCAGGACCGCACGAGCCCGCGCAGCGTCAACGTCGGCTTCTATCAGGAGGTGTAGAGGCACAGAGGTGCGCGCGCTGATCCCTCAGGCCAGGACCCGGGCCAGGGCGAAGCCGTCGTAGCCCTTGCTGCCCACCGTCTGGATCGCCGTGCCCTCCAGCCTCGGGTGTCCGGCGATGAGTTCCAGGGCGGCGCGGGTGCCGCGCACGCTCGGGTCGGTGCTGGACGGGTCGGTCACCTCGCCGCCGCGTACCACGTTGTCCAGGATGATCAGGCTGCCCGCGCGGGTCAGCCGGAGGGCCCACTCCACGTAGTGCGGGTTGTTGGCCTTGTCGGCGTCGATGAAGACCAGGTCGAAGGGGGGCGGGTTCTCGTCGGCGAGCTTGGGCAGCGACTCCAGGGCCGGGCCGACCCGCACCTCCGCGATCCGGTCGAGGCCGGCGTACGCGATGTTGCGGCGGGCCACGTCGGCGTGGTGCGCGTCGTACTCCAGGGTGATCAGCAGGCCGTCCTCGGGGAGCGCGCGGGCCAGCCAGATGGTGCTGTAGCCGCCGAGCGTGCCGATCTCCAGGACCGTGCGGGCGCCTTGGAGCCGGGCCAGGAGCTGGAGCAGCTTGCCCTGGTTCGGCGTGACGTTGATGTGCGGCAGGCCCTCCGAGTCGCTGTCGCGCTGTGTGGCCTGAAGCGCTTCGTCCTCCGGGGAGAGCAGCGTGGAGAAGTAGCTGTCGACCTCGTCCCAGAGCTGCGGGTCGCTCATGCACCAAACCTTTCGTTTGCCTAGTTAGATGTCCTAACTAGCTGCACTCACGAAATATAGCCGGGGACTGGGGGATTCTCCGGGAATTTCAGACTAGCGGTGGAGGGCGGTGGGGGGGGGGGGCGGGCCCCCCCCCGCCCCACGCGCCCACGGCGCCCCCCCCCCCCCCCCGGCGCAACACCCCCGCCCCCCCCCCACCAGACCACAAAAGAAAAGCGC